>DPWT01000015.1 GCA_003527555.1 Verrucomicrobiales bacterium
CATGGCAATGGCGCACGTCACATGCCTGGCATATACCTGATGTGGATATCAAAAAAATCATCATACACCGGAAAAAAGAACCTGTGGTTGAACTCACCTACAATAGCTTTTCAGATGCATGGACTTCAAAAACTGGAGGTCAGGAATCTTCAACAAGATTGAACACTGATAGAGCTAAGCTATTTCTCAAACAGCTCACATCCTTACAAGCCAGCCGATGGATCGGCCCCATGCACCGTGGTGCAATGAAGGCAATAGAATCGCCAGATACTGTAATAAAAGTTCATGTCCAAGAATTCAACGATGACGGAACAGCTCACGCTACTGTAGTAAAAACACTCAAAATTTCTCATACCAGCGGGAGGCTAATCAATTTTGCAAAGATTGATTCCTCACCTGTTGGGCGCGACCGCGACCATGAAGCTAGTTACTTCATTCTCTCTCCGGAGGTAATAACGAAACTTAATGTGAACCTGTTTGAATAAATCCGATTACAATAGAAATGTCTAAATTTGACCCGAACGGAATCCGTGCTGACTTCCCTATTCTTGATCAACAGAATAACGGTGTACCATTAGTGTACCTCGACAATGCTGCCACCGCTCAGACCCCAAATCAAGTGACGGAGGCGATTTCAGACTACTACGGGAAAGTAAATTCAAACATTCATCGTGGTGCTCACAAATTGGCACGAGAAGCAACAATAGCACACGAGGCTGCTAGATCAAAAATTGCTGAGCATTTAAACACTCTCCACGCCCATGAAATTATTTTCACTTCGGGAACAACTGACTCCATCAACCTGATTTCCAATACACTCACACTGAGTGGAAAAATCAACACTGACGATCACGTCATTATTTCTGGACTTGAACATCACTCAAATATCGTACCATGGCAAATGCTCTGCGAGCGCACTGGAGCAAAACTTAAAGTGATTCCCGTATTAGACGATGGTACCATTGACATGCAAGTTTTCAAAGCAATGCTCAATGAGCGCGTCAAGGTGATTGCCCTCAGCCATGTCTCTAACGCACTAGGCACAATTAATCCAGTTAAAGAAATCATACAACTCGCCAGAGATTATGATGCATACATTCTTATAGATGGAGCACAAGCTGCACCTCATATGAGAGTAGATGTGCAAGATCTCGATTGTGACTTTTATGTGTTTTCTGGACACAAGACGTATGGACCGACTGGTATTGGTGTGCTGTATGGTAAAGAGAATCAGCTCAATTCACTGCCGCCTTGGCGTGGAGGTGGTGAAATGATTAAAGAAGTTACTTTTGAAAATACAACCTACAACGACCTTCCCTTCAAGTTTGAGGCTGGCACACCCGATATAGAGGGTGCTATTTCGCTTGCACGCGCCATTGATTACATGAACTCAATCGGCATGGAAACCATCGCCAAGCACGAGCATATTCTAGAACAAGCAGCCAGCTCAGCACTTGCAGAAGTTCCAGGAATCAATTTCTATGGCACATCACCGCACAAAGCAGCTGTCATTTCTTTTCGCGTCGATGGCATTCACCACTATGACATGGGCACGCTAATGGACCAGATGGGTGTAGCGGTTAGAACAGGTCATTTATGTTGCCAACCACTTATGGCTAGGTTTGGCATCACCGGCACAGTCCGTGCCTCATTTGCTGCGTATAATACACTAGATGATGTCGACAGGCTCGTAACCGCCGTTCGCAAAGCCACGGCTATGTTAGGTTAACCAAGCAGCCTTCGTTTAGCGAGGCGGGACACAAAATTTTTCATTTCCTGCTCTTTCTTTTCAAGCTCATCGACGAGTTTAAGCTGAGTTCGGGCGCGGTCAAGATTGTGACGATCACGTTTAGATTTAAAATATACATCCCCCTCAAGGTAATCCGTGAGGAAACGTATCCCAATTTCTAGGGAAATAAGTTTACCCGAAAAAACCAGATTCTCAATTTCAGTATCACACAAACAATCACAACCGTCTAAGTAACCTTCCGCCAAGGATTCAAAAAAGGGCATACGCATCTCTACCTTAGAGAGATCCTGTTCATCTTCAGCTGCGGGGCTTACTACCGTGCGAACAAGATCACCAAAATCATAAAGAGAAAGGCCTGGCATGACAGTATCCAAGTCAATCACGCAGACTGCTTCATCCGTTTCCGTATCGATCATCACGTTGTTGATCTTCGTATCGTTATGTGTAATCCGAATGGGTATTTTACCCTCATCACGAAGCGCAATAAGCTTTGTCGTTAAATGCTTACGTGATTGGATGAAATCAATTTCAGGCAGTGCTGAGTTTACACGATCACAGGGATTAGCAGCAATCACTTCCATCAATTTCATGTAACGTTTAGGGGTGTCATGAAAATCTGGAATAGTCTCCTCAATATCATCAACATCAATATCACTAACCAGATCTTGAAACGATCCAAAGGCATGCCCTGCCTGGTATGCCTGACGTGTATTTTCTACAATATCATAAGTCTTACATCCTTCGATAAAATTATAGCATCGCCAAACACCGCCTCCCCCACCCTCAGCATAAAACCTTCCACCTCGTGCCGGGTATAGGTTCAGAGTCTGCCCGCCGAGATCTTTTTTTACCCGCAGCACTTTCCAGTTGATGTGACGAGTCACCATCTCGACATTACGCATCACAGCCAAAGGGTTTTTAAATACCTTTTCATTGATACGTTGAAAAATATATTGCGCAATACTTCCAGTTGGCTCCGTGAAAGTTGCCATATATGTGGAGTTGATATGACCGCTATGTATCTCCTCACCCGATAGGAATTCACCAGCAATGGCAAACTCATTAGCGACATCTTCAATATGACTTTCGTTTTTTATCACCTATTTTCTGGGGTTTCCTTGATGAACTTGATGACTCCTGGGAGCGCCCTCTCTATGAGATTAGCAACTTCTTCATACGCAGTGGATCCCATTCCAATAGGGTCGGGAACATCTATCTCTGTTGAATATTCGTCAGCATCTATAAAATCAGTTAACAACCTTATGGATTCTGATTTTTCAGGAAAATAGTGAGACAACATTTCAGCATGTGCACGAGTCATTGGAATGATGATGTCGACCATCGCGAGCATTTTGCTATCAACCTGTCTACTTTTAAATTGTGTTAATGGAGCTTCGAGCTGTTCTAATATTATTTGAGTTTCGTGGCTTGCTGCCTGCCCTGGCATAGCTGCCACTCCAGCTGAGCCCACAACGATCAACTTGTCGGCAGAAACCTTGGCTCTAAGAAGGCCTTCTGCCATTGGGCTTCGGCAGGTATTTCCAGTGCAAACGAAGAGCACGTGTGTTTCTTTACTATCGCTGAATGCCATGATCAGTGCGGGTTTGAAAAAGAAGAACAGGGTCTCCGATACGGAGAACCCTGTCCAGATTAATTGTTGCCTAAGGAAGCTGGTATAACCTCCCAAGTTACGGCTAAATTACTGTGCCTTCAGATGAAGCGAAACCCGAGTACGTCCATCCTCGTTGCGTGTATTCAGCGTGAGCGAATCAAGCGAACCAAACGCCTTTAGAGCTTCCTCAATCATGGGCTTGTTTTCAGTAAAGTCGGCACGAGCACTCTCAACAGGAATGATTTCGTCAGCATTCTTTTCAACCAAGTCCATCCATTGCTTGGCGAAGCCGTTGAACATCTTGAAATCAATATGCAGCCACGCTCCCTTACGATCGGACTTATCACCAGTCTTGAATCGCTCAGCAAGACCCTCAGAGAATTGCTTGGATGTTGAAACGAAGAACAGATCATCGCTGACCGAAACGGATGGCACAAAGTCATCATTCTGGAATGGAATCGGCACGAACCATGTCTTGAGCCCGTCCTTCTCGCTACTCATTGGCACCTGCATGGGTATTTCCTCGCCTGCCATTTGGCTGATTGTTTTAAGAATATTCTCAGCTGAGGAGTTGACTCGTGTCCAAGAACTCTGAAGTTTTGTTCGATCATCTACAGTGGAAACGTAGCCAATTCGTGGCATCTTGCCTTCCTGAAGAATAATATCAGGCACATTGGGAATCTTCGGTAGTACACCATTCACATCCACCACTAGGGCAGATTCTGCACCGAGTCCTGCGGCAAGGTCGCCGCGCAGTGCTTTCCAGAGTTCTATGGCATCGTTTTTAAAGGTGTTGTCAAACATCTTAACGCCCTGACTGAAATCGTCAAAATCTCCCACTTTAACATCGAGGGTAGCAATACGCTTGGTAAGCAGATATGATGTCTCGCCAATCGAATCTACGTATTCCATCA
>DPWT01000149.1 GCA_003527555.1 Verrucomicrobiales bacterium
AAAGACTTTATAGACCACACGCTTCCTCAGGAACGTTCGCTGCAAGCCGGTAGAAAATCGATGCCATATCGCAGTGTTGCCGAGTTTATGGCGGAACGCTACCACACGTCTGAGGACCTACTCATCGCGATCAACTCTGCCAAAACTTTAAGAAGCGCCACCGCACACTCAGCTATCAAAGTGCCAAACATCCGGCCATTTCTTATTGAGAAGCTGAAGCACGGTCGCACCTACAAGAGCGAAGAAAGGCTCTCTGCCCAGCGCATCGTCGTAGATACGCAAATTAAACAAATCTATGTTTACACCCTTATTTTACCTACCGTTCAAGAAAATGCTAATGGCACAACCAAAATAAGTAAGGCAAAACCTCAGCTAGTTGCCAGCTTTCCAATCACACCTGGAAAACCACGCTTTATCCCAGTTGGAATTTGGAATCTCAAAAATAGCGTAGAATTACCAATCTGGCGTTACGACAAACAATTATTGGAAACAGGCGTCAGGGGGGAGCTTTCTCTCACGATTCCGGCGGGGCCAAACAACCCAGTTGGCGTTATCTGGAACGGTTTATCCAAGTCTGGTATAGGCATCCACGGCACCAACAACCCACGCACAATCGGCAGAGCTCAATCAGCGGGTTGTATTAGGTTGTCGAATTGGGATGCTGTAAGATTTCCAAATTTCGCCAGACCAGGTGCAATCGTTGAAATACGGTAACCCGCTCGTCATGTGCGGTTTACAACCTAAGGAATTTCCGGCTTTCCTGTTTTCTTATCAATCTTTGGGCCATTTTTAGGTTTTGCTAAAAATTTGACCTCCTCAGGTGTGGTGAGAAGATCAGCTTTTCTGTGACCCGCCCAAGCAATACCTCTGAGTAAGACAGCACGATACTGCGGGATACTAAATGTGACATGCCAGTGCCCAGGGATTGATGAGAACGTTCGGGCTTTACCCTCCTCAAGAGACCACATCTGAGGGCTTCCTTGGGCATGCTTACAGTTAGTTTTGGCAAGTATCTGAACATTAGGGTCAAAATGAAGCTTCCAATAAATTTCATCGTCGAGTTCAAAATCACCAGCCCCGATAGTGATAGGATGCGGCTTGTCTTCATATGAAACATCAAAACGCCCTTCAAAGAACCTCGAATGCTTATGTTGCCATGCACCACCCGCCAAGCCTTTGAACCAATGCGCATTGTTACCACAGACGGCGTCGTGAATAAAAACCAACCCGCCACCTCGCTTTCTAAAGTTAGTAATCGCCGTTCGCTCCTCAGCTTTCATACTACCGGCATTCGCTGCATAAAAAACTATCACATCAGCCGCATTCATCTGTTGATTAGTGGGGAAGTGCAGCGCTCCATCAACTATAGCGCCTCGCTCCTTGAGTAATTTACTCCAATCCCTAAGAAAGGCAGGATGATCGTGAGCCCCCGGGCCATGGGTTTTTTTCCCAGCCCGGATGAATACTCTGAGGGGTTCAGCTGCGACAACAGGAAGCACAATACCTGCAAACAAAGCAAAAAATATGACCTTCATCATATGAGATTCATACACACTATTATCAATACCATCTGTCAAAATCTTGCACATTAGGAAAAAAAATTCACGGAATACTCGCGCAGGGCTTTACAAGTGGAACGATCCCGTCATAAATCCTACAAATTTAGCACCACCTAATGCCTAAAGACACAACGATTGAAAAAATACTGGTGATCGGTTCCGGCCCGATCGTGATTGGCCAAGGATGTGAGTTCGATTACTCTGGCGTCCAAGCGTGTAAAGCGCTGCGCGAAGAGGGATATGAAGTCATCCTGATAAACTCCAATCCTGCGACTATCATGACCGATCCAGAATTCGCGCCGCGAACCTATATCGAGCCTATCACTCCAGAAGTCGTCGAAAAAATCATTATCCGCGAAAAACCCGACGCCCTATTACCTACACTAGGTGGCCAAACAGCACTTAACACCTCGATGGATCTGTTCAAAGCTGGAACCCTCGAAAAACATGGCGTTAAAATGATCGGTGCTAATGCTGATGCTATTGATAAAGGAGAAGACCGGTTGCGTTTCAAGGAGGCAATGCTCAAAATAGGTTTAGATCTGCCACAAAGTGGCGTGGCTCACACGATGGAGGAAGCACTATCAATAGCCGACGAGATCACAGAAGCTGTGGGTAAAAGATTTCCACTCATCATCAGGCCAGCATTTACACTCGGTGGATCGGGTGGGGGTATAGCATATAACAAAGAAGAACTCGAAACCATCGTAGCGCGTGGACTAGATCTATCACCTGTTACCGAAGTACTCATTGAAGAGAGTCTTCTAGGATGGAAAGAATACGAAATGGAAGTCATGCGAGACTGTGCAGACAACTGCGTGGTCATATGTTCTATTGAAAACTTTGATCCAATGGGCGTTCATACTGGGGACTCCATAACCGTGGCACCAGCACAGACCCTGACAGATCGAGAATACCAAATCATGCGTGATGCTTCGTTCGCCTGTATAAGAGAAATTGGTGTGGAAACAGGTGGTTCTAACATTCAGTTCTCTGTCAATCCAGCAGACGGTCGCTGTATCGTTATCGAAATGAACCCGCGCGTATCTCGCTCATCAGCTCTGGCATCAAAGGCAACCGGATTCCCAATCGCTAAAATCGCAGCAAAACTCGCAGTGGGTTATACACTCGACGAACTACCAAACGATATTACACGAGAAACTCCGGCATCCTTCGAGCCAACCATCGATTACGTTGTCACCAAATTACCACGCTTTACCTTTGAAAAGTTCCCAACCGCTGACTCTGTGTTAACAACCCAAATGAAAGCAGTGGGTGAAGCGATGTCTATCGGCCGCACCTTCAAAGAATCCATGCAGAAAGCTCTGCGTTCGCTCGAAACCGGCCGCTTTGGCTTTGGTTTTGATGGTAAAGGTAAAAAAGAACCGTCTTACGAAGAAATCGAGCGCAAACTACACGTCCCGAATGCAGAACGCATCTTTTGGCTCGAAACCGCCTTCAATCAAGGCTGGACCGTTGAGGAAGTATTTGATGCAACTTCCATTGACCGCTGGTTCCTCGAGCACCTGAAGATTATTGTAGATGAAGGCAAAAACTTAGGCACAATGGATCTACGAAAAGCCAAAAAACTTGGCTTCTCGGACTTCCAAATCGCACACGCGAGAGGCTCATCACAAGACGAGATTCGCGCCGAGAGAAAAGAAAAAGCAATCATTCCTACCTACCGACTCGTAGATACCTGTGCCGCTGAGTTTGAAGCTCACACACCTTATTATTACTCAACCTACGGAGATGAAAATGAGGCTCGTGAGACAGATCAGAAAAAAATCGTCATCCTAGGCGGTGGACCAAACAGGATTGGCCAAGGTATTGAATTCGACTATTGCTGCGTGCACGCCGCTTTTGCTCTCAATGAACTTGGTTACGAAACCGTCATGGTTAATTCAAACCCTGAGACAGTATCCACTGATTACGACACCTCCGACAAACTTTACTTTGAGCCGCTAACACTTGAAGACGTGCTTAATATTTGTGATCAAGAAAAGCCCGATGGGGTGATTGTTCAATTCGGAGGGCAAACACCTCTAAATCTTGCCGCAGATCTCAAGCGACATGGCGTTCCAGTGATTGGAACCTCTCCCGAGAGTATTGAGCTCGCTGAGGACCGAAAGTTTTTCTCTGCTTTGTTAGAAAGAATTGGACTAAAGCAAGCTGAGGCCGGAACAGCAGTGTCACAGGACGAAGCAAGTGCTATCGCAGAACGTATCGGCTTCCCTGTTCTTGTTAGACCTTCATTTGTGTTAGGTGGCCGTGGTATGATGATCGTGTACAATGACAACGAGCTACGAAAGTATATTCGCGAAGCGGCAGACGTATCACCCGACCGACCAATTCTCGTTGATCGCTTCCTAGATGGTGCCACCGAGGTGGATGTTGATTGTATTTCCGATGGCGAGACATCCGTTGTAGGAGCTATCATGCAGCATATCGAGCAGGCTGGTATCCACTCGGGTGACTCGGCGTGCGTGATTCCAGCACCTACTCTCACTGAAGATATCAAATCAAAGATTCTCATAGCCGCAAAAGACCTTGCTAGGGAGCTTGAAGTCCGTGGCCTGATGAATATCCAATTCGCCGTGAAAGACGAAGAACTCTATGTCATCGAGGTCAACCCGCGTGCATCACGCACCGTTCCATTTGTCTCCAAATCGATTGGAGTCCCTCTAGCCAAGCTCGCCGCCAAGATTATGGTCGGCATGACACTCAAGGAACTTGGGTTCACTGAGGAAATTCTTCCCCCTCACTACTGTGTCAAGGAAGCCGTCTTCCCGTGGTCGAAATTCCCTGGTATCGATATCGTGCTTGGCCCAGAAATGAAATCGACCGGTGAGGTCATGGGCATAGATGATGACCTTGGCCTAGCCTATGCCAAATCACAGATATCTGCATTTAACCCACTGCCCACAGAAGGAAATGTCTTTTTCTCTGTCAATGATCGCGACAAACCAGCATCACTATGTATCGCACAGGAGCTCGTTAAGCTTGGCTTCACTATCTATTCGACTGGTGGCACTTACAAATTCCTTAAAGATGAAGGCATTGCTGTCGAGCGACTCTACAAACTCGCCGAGCAGAAACGCCCGAACGTACTAGATATGATGAAAAATGGAGAAATCAACTTTGTTGTCAATACGCCCAGCGGCCACGAAGCGCGCGAGGACGAGATTAAAATTCGTTCTGGTGCTGTTACCAACAAAATTTCTCATTGCACGAATCTATCCGCTGCACGCGCATCGGTACAAGCGATTCGTTCACTACAAGAGAAAGAGTTTACCGTAAAGACGCTTCAAGAATTTCACGCTGGTTAGTTAACCACATAGAACTATGGCAAAGGCGCGTCGGTGACGCGCACACGGTAGAACCTATCACTTCCTGTAGCTCCGTTGATGTGCGTAAGCGTCATATCAACACCAGATCCCAAGTTATTACTATCAACTGAAGTCCAAACATCGTTTACCCCCAAATCGGTGCTGGTTTCCAGATGGTAAAAAAGTCCGCCGACAGTAGTGATGGTAACATCATAATCATTACCATCGACAACTACTGACGTGGTTCTGAAAAAAGAATTTGGGTCACGAGGGTTTGTGCCTGCATTTTTTTCTTCTAAATTAGAGCGGCCATCGCCGTCATGATCATCTGCAGCAGGCAACAACTCGATTACTTGGCTTGGCGCGCTTGCAAGACCCTTGTTAGAGTTGTCATGTGGGTTGACCGCGACTACGGAAATAGAAACCTTATTTCCCTCAGAGGCTATCACGGTATATTCGCTTACTGTGGTGATAAATATTGCAGGATCCTCATTATCGATAATCACCGTAACTTCGTAATGGGGGACAACACCCTCGCTATCAGCAGAGACGTCTGCCCAGTCGAAGGTCGCATGATTTCCAATTTCGTAATCATGATTGTTAGGCATCGTCGGTTGTGTCGGTGTAGAAATAGGGGCAGTGACATCATAAACCTTCAAATACTGTGCTTCAAACGGGTCTGTCGACCAACCACTCACAGTAGTAGGGACCTTTTTCATAGCTACAAAAACCCCAGAGCTCTTCAAATTAGCTCCCGTGATTCCGCTTCCCCAAAGCAAGACATCCCGCCTGGTTGGTTCCTTGTCAGTATAAGCAGAGATATTTCTGGCATTATAGGTACGGCTATCATTGATACCTAACAGAAGAGCGAGTTCAGTAGGGATTTTAAAGTTATCACTCTGGTCGTTATCACCATCGAGATTAGAAAATGCCAAGATCACATCTGAGGTTGCTGGTGAAGCGTTGGCTGATTCATATTTTGCCACGGCATGAATTTGATTATTGTTGCCATCACCATCTAGAAACCATCGATTAGATGATTTCAATGCTGCGCTTTCTCGGCGTGCTGTAAGCATTCCAGATAACACTGGGTAGATCTGGTCATTACCAAAATCGGTGTCATTCCAGATAGGCATCATGGAATTCCAGCGCTTAAAATGCGCAACTTGCTTACCAAAATTTGTTTCATAGTGTTGGTAGCCAAAAGCGCGGCTTATACCCAGTTCTTGACCTGGAAAAATCATCGGTAGGCCATCAATGGACGCCGTCACGCCGATGCGCACTACCGCCTCCCAGGGGTCAGGGTAGTTTTCCTCGTCATGTGAAGTTGTGTTAGATAGCACCAACGCCTGACCGTATGCAGTGCGACGCGACTCGTAGATGTTACGGAATTCAACTGTATTTGTAGCATTTTCTAACGGAAACTTGATATTCTCATTGAGCACATCAAAATGCCGAGCTGAACGGTAAGTTACTGCACCTCCATCAAGGGACTCTGCCATCATGACAAAGCTCCACTTTTTTTGTCGCGCTACATTAATAATATACTCCCATGCACGTGGTGGTAAACCTTGTCCAAAGTCACAGCGTAGCCCGTCTATTCCTTGAGCATCCCAAGCATAACGCGTAACCAGATCTCCATCTAGTACAGTAGAATTTCTATTCTGCCCAGTCGGACGTGTCTTTTCCAACCAAT
Source organism: Verrucomicrobiales bacterium (assembly GCA_003527555.1). Lineage (GTDB taxonomy): Bacteria > Verrucomicrobiota > Verrucomicrobiia > Verrucomicrobiales > Akkermansiaceae > Oceaniferula. The sequence continues at coordinate 6,585 of DPWT01000149.1, forward strand.
GAAGAGCATACTCCGCAAAATATTCCCAAACACGATGGGTCACGTTCCTGCCAATACCTCCTTGGATAAAATCCGTAGTCGTCCACTCAGCATCATTGAAATCAAACCAATCACCCTCGTTGGTATAACTGGATCGCTCACTACCACCATCATCAAATTCGACTAGTGCATCATAGCGACCAAAGTAAACATCCTTCACGTCTTGCCACTTACCAAAGTCATATCGATCTGGACCCGGAGCAATGTCATTTGCGTTAGTAGCTCGATCCCCATAATTCTCTCCTCCAGGATTGTTCGATGTATCGTAATCACGCGAAAAGAATCGCGATTCACGGTTGCGAATCTCATCGTATTTATTCCAAGTTGCTCCATCAGGTTGAAAGAGATCGACACCTTGCTGGGCAAGCTCTACATCAAAGGCGGTGTGGTTAAAAGGTGCATCAAGCATGATTCCTACTCCTTTAGCATCAGCGGCGATCACAAAGTTTTGCCATGCTGTCATAGCCACATCACGGTTCTGCTGCAGGGTGTCATTGCCATTATAGTTAACCGTCATGAGCTCGTTAACTTCGAAAAAGTTTTTAACGGAATAGGGGCTACCGGGATCATATAGGGGCCCACCATTACCGTAACCTGCAACAGGTTCACGACCGTCTATTCCGTTTGGGTGGATCGGCTGAAACCAAAGCCAGTTGCACCCAAGGCCCAGTAAATAATCAAGATCCCACCTATTAGAATTGTTATGGGCAGCGCCTGCTCCGTTATGAAGGTCCTCTAGGGTTGAGCGGGTGGCGAAGCTATCACCGGAGGCTTCTATATTAAAGACGTTGATCTCATACAAATTGATATTACGCGCATTAATAGGTGCCACAACAACAGCATGATCACGCAACCCCCACCAAATCCAAGGGCCATCAGAGCTTGTGCGGTAGCGGGCTGTAACACGATACGCTCCGGTTTTAGATGCGGGAATAGTCAACTCATACTTCTTAGTTCCCGCATTGTAACTCATCACAAATGCCGCATAATAATGTCCAGTTGCAGGATCAGTATCTGCTGCACTTGATGAAATAGAATCACCATCGATAGAAACTATTCCATCTGGCACGTTGTCGCCATTTTTATCAACACGAGCAAGGTCACGGCGATTCAGATTAGTGAAGATTTCCACCTGATCAACAGCACCTTCCCCCGGAGGATCAAATTCAAACGTGATATTCTGAGTCATTCCAGCCACCTCATCTACATAAACATGCGTCGTAGTGTACTCTCCACTTCGCTTAGAGTATCCAGGAGCTTCAACACTCAGTGTACCATCTGCGAGTGCAGCAGGAACAAATAGCCATGATATCAGAAGAATTATTCTTTTCATGATAATTGATTATGGAAGAAGCACTTCAAGCCGGTAAAATCTACGATTCTGATCATCTAGATTGGGAGAGGATGTATACTGCCCAGCATCATCGACTTGTCGGTGCAGGTTAGGGAGCTCTCCAAGGGTAATGATGTCAGCGCCGAGGCGAGTCCAGCTATCCAAGCTATCTGACCACCATAGGCGATAGCGGCGGTCAGCAATGGTTGGAAAATCAAGTGTAATACTTGCATCAGCATTACGTATGATACGTAGTTGAGGAAAAAGATGAGTATCAGCCAGTTGCGGGTTCAACCCTAACAAATGCTCAGTGATGTTATCCATTCCATCTTCGTCTGGGTCGCCGGTTCCACCGTTATCTTCATCTGTGCTGCCGTCATCATTGAAGCTAAGGCTATTCGCAATTTCCCAAGCATCAGGCAGGCCGTCTTGATCACAATCAGCACATGTTGCTGAGAGTTGCAGATCCATGGAAAACGACGTGCCCGTACTTTCCATTTCGAGCTGCTCGGTTTGTGCCTGGTTACGCATGTTCAAAGTATCAGGCAAGAAGCTAGGTCCCGATTTATCCGTGGCTAATGCGTTATAGGAAGCACTCGAGTAATAGACAGCCGCAGAAACATTGGCGACAGGGGAAGTATTCGTTACGATTACCCTAGATCCATTGTCTGATGCGAACGTCATATTTCTTTGACCATTGATTAGTAAATCATCAAGGTGAGGAGAAACGCCAAACCGGACAAACAGTTTAGTAACGCCCCCAGCAAGAATATAATCACCGACAAGCTTGTCGGAACTATCCGCAAGCGAGATGGTTTTAGAAATTTTTCCATCCGAGCTGGTGAACTCCCAGCCATCCGTGCCACTGGTTGCGACCGTGTAGTTATCGTTCACATAGGCATTGGTATCGGGGCCCAATGCAAACCAATCTTTATAGCCACTTGTCCGGTAAGCATCGATATCACTACCATTAAGAACGCTGTCTCCTTCCGCCTCTGTCTCACTACCCGAATAGCTAAGATGGTTTCCTACGACTTGGTAAACCTGTCCCAATGTAGTATCTCTTACCCAAGCTGCAGTTAGCCTTCCACCGATAGACTCAAACACAGCAAATACGCGGTCATTTTTAAGCAAATATTCATTTTCACCATCTAAGTCGACATCTTGCGCAACAGCACTTGCAGTCGCAGGAGGCGTGGCGGCCCAGAGCTCAACTTGCTTATACATTGCCGAGAAACGCATCTGCGACTGAGCATGTTTTGAAAAATCTGCCAATAAATTAAAATCGGAGTCCGACCAAATATAGCTGCCTGTGCTGTACTTGCTCAGGTCGTTGTTCTGCTGTTCATGAAACGCGGTGAGCAACGTCGCTGAGTGAGCCGTAGCACGTGCAAGCTTGCCGAGCCTCGCGTTGGGTGCTGTCATTGCACTGACCTGATCCCACGCAAGGTCGGCAGAGCCGCTGTCGTTGAGAGCCTGCATACCAAATGCCTGAGCTACTGAGGTGCTTGGGCGGATATCAAAGATTTTATCAACCAATCCTTCTTCACGAGGGCTACCGTTATACCAATCATCGTAATTTTCCTGAGTGGCATGATCGAGCCAGTCGTTACTCGTCTTCGCTAGAACAGGAGAGCCGCGATCAAATGCAAACCAAGCGTCACCGATACCATCACGCGTCACATCAACTTGATTGTTTACAATCTGCTCAGGCGTTACCAACTGAATCCACGGCTTGTTTGCCATCCAGCGTAGATTTATATCGTATGCCTCCGCGTTGTCTGTGTCTATTAGTTCATCCCAGTGATGATAGAGCACAACAACCTGATCTTGCGTGCCGCTGTTTGCCTTGCGTTGGTATAGGTTTCTTAGCGCAGCCGGTAAGCCATTGTTCATCGTCTGGTAACGATACGTGCTTGCCGAATCGTTGATCAGGAAACACGTAACACCATGATATTTGTTTAATCTATAACCATCGTCAGAAATTGCGGTGTTTCTTCCCTGCCATTTGAAGAAATGGCGCATCTGATCTATAAATGTGTAGTTGTATCCCATGGCGGATACTTTTGCTAACACATCACCATCCACCACACGCTCGGGTGTCCAAAACACATTGTTTGACGGTGCCACGGCATAAATACGTTGCAGCGTTTCGGCCGCTAAAGCCGCATTATCTATGTTAAATGCTGTGGAAAAATACGACAGCATGTGATCGGAATAAGTTGTCCCTAACAGGTTGACTTGTCCCGTCTGCGCCATTGATGCGATACGTGCATTAAACGATGGTCCATCGAGCCATGGTTTTCCCGCTGAAGGATCTACCGATGCCCACTGGACAGCCGATGACAGCGTCGGAGTAACATGCAGAGTCATCGGCACACCAAATGCCTCGTGGGCATCTAGACTACGGTGCCATCCGGTGCTGTAGCCCGAATCGATTTTCGCCTGTGTCTGGCTGCCTGGCCTGATCGCGTGGTTGCCATGGTTGAGTATGATCACCTTAGCGGACTTACATTGGTCAGGATAGCAACCATTACCATCTGCCTGCATAAAGGTTGTTAGTTTTCCGTTAGAGGCTATATAATCTTGGCTGCTCCAGTAATCCTCAGCAAGCCAATCATCATAAATGGTATCACGGATATCATTTCTGCCACCCAAGTCACCTAGGCCAGTGCCATTGTTCTGTGTTCCATCGCGTGTGGTGTAAACTTGGAATCGAAGTTGACTACTACCATTCCACCCAGCGTCAAGTAGTGCCTGACGGCTGATTGAAAACTCACAGGCATCTAAATCCGAGTTGAAATAAGCCGCGCCGAATCCATTAGCTGCATTCTGGTCACGCGATACTACTCCAGCGGCAGCAAGGTCTTGGTTTACCGCCGTTGTATTATTTCCTGCATCCGTATCCACATAGACCCGCCCCGTATTGCCTTTATAGCAGGCAGCGACAACTTCCCACTTCATCTCAGTGAGAATATCTATCTCATCGGGAAGAGCCGCTTCACCGGAAGCGGTATTTCCTGTGTCGATAACAACATAGATATCCATGTTCTCCTCCTCCGCGAACGGCTGAAGATCATAAAAATCTAATCGAAAGTAAAAGTTTCCATCGGCTCCACCATCGCGTGCGTAAAACGCCACCATGTCGCGCGAGGTGTCGAATCCATCGCCTGCCGGAAATGTGTCGCCACTTTGGTTATTACCGCCTTCACCTTCGCGCTCATCGAAGGCCACCAGATCATCACGCGTCCATCCGGTGAACTCGTTGCCATTGACTGCATTACCTACAACAACTTCAGTGCCAGGGCCGATTTCGATCGAATTAGCAGGAAGTTCTGGCACGGCATTACTGACCAGTGGCTTGGTGCCGCTTGTCTGCTCTTGTGAATTGGTAAACGAGTCACCATCTGGATCACCGGATGCACCCTGAGTAGTGTCACCGTCATCCACCGCTGCTGTTCCTATATTGTCTATTCCATTATCTAGGGGATTGAGGCCATTCTGCACTTCCCAGCCATCTAATAGACCATCACCATCTGTATCCACGTTAAGCGGATCCGTCTCACTCCATGCCTCACCAACATCGTGATTACGATCGCGATTAGTATCGCCCGTAATCAGACCATTGCCATCCTTGTCCTCACCGTAACCATCACTGAGGCCATCACCATCGGAGTCTGGATTATTAGGGTCGGTTTCCAACCAAGTTTCCCCGAGGTCAATTATTCCGTTTGGCCAGACTTTGCTGCTGTCATTTCTATCTAAAGTATTACCATCGCCATCTACCCAGCCGTTGTGGACAAGAGTGGTAAGATTTAATCCGCTTAACCAAGCGGGATTAAAACCATCTTCCACGCCGTCAAGAATACCGTCGCCATCGCTGTCGGGTTTTTGCGGGTCAGTCATTGAACCATGAATCTGCTCAGTGCGGCTTCGATTAAAGTCGTAATTAGGTAGGTTCCAGTTGTCGGGCACTGTGTTGAAATAAGGTGGATCCAGATCTGCCTTAAAGTTCGGCGTGCCGTCACCATCAGTATCGCGGGTGACAATCGTCCCGTAGTCGAAGGTACTATCAGAATCGCCATCCGTAAACGGCTCCGATGTTTCTCCAGCATCATGAACTCCATTGCTGTTAGAATCATCCCAATCGAACTTCTGGTTTCCTGCACCGATGTTGTCCGGTCCGTATCCAGAATCAGTAAACGACTCACCCTGCTGGGCAGTGGGGACTCCAGACCAGCCGACCTCAAGGGCATCGGGAAGTAGATCCCCATCCGTATCCGGCGTGACCGGGTTGCTGTTTCCGTAGGCACGCCAAACGTGAACTTCACCATTGGTCCATGTCTCCGCATTTGTGCTGGGAAGATCCTTTGGGGTCGACTCATCGACATCTAACAAACCATCATCATCATCGTCAGGATCATTGGGGTCCTCGGGCAGAACCTGCCGGAAAACCACGGTGACATTTCTCCTCGCTGATGCGACTACGGGACCCGCTACCACTTTTTTCGCATCTACACGGAAGCGATATTGACCTTCCTGAATGCCACTCCAGGTGAAGTCCCAGATTTTCTTGTTACCGTTCACTTCTGTGGTTGGGGCTGAGACAATACCTGTGCCTAACTCCCAGACAATATCGAGTTCTACAACATCGGAATCAGTCTCCACGCGGATTGGGGTTGAGCGTTGTTCGGTGGTTGGGCTGGCAACCGCGGGTAAAATCACCTCGTACGGTTTACCATCGCTATCAAAAGCTGGTGGGGTGGGGATGCTAAGGAAAGTAATATCAACAACCTGCGCCTTCACCTTGCGATCAGCGCGGAGGATAACGCCACCGCGCGTGTGGGTGATGTTGATGTGGTGCACAAATTCACGCTGACCGTTATAGAGGTTCGGTAAATCGTAGGCGACCGCGTGGTAGTCGGCTGTCTCATTGCGAATAATAGAATACTGAGCGCGGTCCTGAGCCTCGGCACCTTCAGTGGATCCAGACACACGGCTCGCAATGGTGATGAGAAACTCATCAATCAATTCCTGATCCGACTTGCCGTCACCAAGCGACTTCGAGAAGTATGCCTTCATGGTGTAGTTTTCCCCAACGACCACTTCTTCGGACGAGGGAAACGCGATGAACATTCGGGTGTCTGGTCCGTTGGCATTCACGTTTCTTGTTAGGGTGGTATACCAATTGGCGGTATCGTCAGCGGTGCTAACCGTTCCCGTGAAGGCACTTGAATCGGCTGAAGATTTCTCGACGAGTCGCACGCGTAGTTTCGATGCCAGATTTCCAGACGGGATATTCGTGTAGTTAAAGCGCCATTCCTTCGGGTAACTGCTGGTAATGGTGGTGGACGGAATCACTTCCGATGCCTGCACCCAGGAACCAATACCATTTCCGTTCGATGTTCCCGTTTGCGCGTCATCGTTCGGACCAGCCCCATCATCAATGAAGAACCATACCTCGTCCACGCTGTTGTCTGTCCTAACGACGGCACCGTAGCTTTGGTCACCCAGTGTGTCGTTTTCCGCAGGAAAAACAACTTCTCCCTCGGGACGTTTGGCATCGTAGTAAAATGTCTGCTGGAAAGTGTTGTAGAGTGATGCCTTGTTGTCGCGCTTTAGAAATGCCCGACCCCGGATGATGTGAAAGCCTTCATCGAGGCCAGTCTGAATCACAAATGACGAGTCGTCCGATGTCTTGGCGTAATCATTGTGAGGGAAAAACTGAACTGTCTCGGCATTGAAATTGTCGACCTCAAAAACGGTCATCATTCTTTTCTTCTGATCAACGGGGCCAGAGCCGGTAGGGAAGACACTAGCCAACGGGTTACCACCTGCGCTGGTGCGGACTATGGCCAGTTTGTAACGCAGGCTGGTGATGCCAGCTGAAGGAACCGAAGCTTTAAACCAGGTTCCACCACCTGCATCATGTGAGAGTGTCATGCTGGCAACTTTTGTGGTGCCCAAGGGGTCGCCGCCGGAACCCTCAGGGTTCGTGCCGTCCGATGTGTAGTAAACGTAGGCAAGGTAGCCATCGAGTCCGCTGTTCGACTTCGCCCAGAAATTAAGGTTGCCACCAGACTCATCGTATTGGTTGGGGGTTCCAGATGGCGGGCTTTCC
>DPWT01000019.1 GCA_003527555.1 Verrucomicrobiales bacterium
CCTGGCGAACTCCGCAGCGGACAGTTGGCGATGGGTGATGCGTCCGTTGCAGTTGCTGCGACATTCTCCTTTGTATTGAAAGGTGAGGCAGAAGTCGACGCCGTCATTGGTGCGTCTCGTTTATCGACGTTCAAATCGGTCTGATTATCGCGGCACTCAAGGAGAGCGGACACTGGGAGGACACCATCGTTATTCTGACCTCGGATCACGGCTATCATCTCGGTGACCATTTTCTCTGGGGAAAGGTGACTCTGTTCGACGTCGGAACAAAAGTGCCTTTTATCATACGCGCCCCGGGTTTGACGCATGGAGCCACTCACTCAGAGGCAATGGTAGAACTAGTGGATATCTACCCGACTCTTGCCAGCCTCACCGAGCTCGAGGCTCCCAATCATTTGCAAGGAATGTCGCTACAGGACCTGCTGAAACACCCCGATCGGTTAGGACGCAAGAAGTATGCCTACAGCGTAGTCACGCGTGGTAAACAGCTAGGATATGCACTTCGTAATCAGCGTTGGCGCTATGGAAAATGGCCCGACGGTGAGGAGCTTTATAGGCTAACACAAGATCCGGATGAGAAACGGAATCTCGCCAGTAAGCCGGCTCATGCGGAACGCCTGAGAACTTTCCGAACTGCCCTCACGGCCAAACGTAAGGAGGCGGGACAGAAACGGAACAAGCAGACATCACCTCAATCCTCGCCAAACTCTGTTCCCCATTAGTAAACCGCAACCCACTCGATGAACTAACAATACACCTCATCCATCCCAAATTCATGAAAACCGAACACTTTTTGGCGTATCTAACCTTTGCCACCTCGCTAGCCATGCCACTCTCCTTGTCAGCGGCAGCAGATAAGATTCCTAACAAAGTCATCCCCAAAGCGATCCCCGGAGCAAAGCCTCGCAACGTTGTCTTTATCCTCTCAGACGATCACCGCTATGACGCCATGAGTTTTCTGGGTCACCAGTTCGCAAAAACTCCTGTGATGGACTCACTCGCAGCGAACGGCGCACACGTGAAAAATGCGCTCGTTACCACCTCACTGTGTTCACCGAGCCGAGCGTCTATTCTCACCGGACTCTACACATTTCGTCACCGCGTGATCGACAACAACCGACCGATTCCTGCGGGCACCGTCTATTTCCCGCAATACCTGCAGAAGGCCGGATACGCGACAGGTTTTATCGGTAAATGGCACATGGGCGTCGAAAGCGACAAACCTCAACCGGGTTGGGACCACTGGGTAAGCTTTGCTGGGCAGGGGCATTACTTGCCGCCTAACCCCAACTACACCCTCAATGTCAACGGGGAGCGGGTTAAACAGAAAGGCTATATCACCCATGAATTGACCGATTACGCTGTCGATTGGCTCAAGCAACAGAAGCCTTCTGATAAACCCTTTTTCCTCTATCTCTCGCACAAGGCGGTCCACGCCAATTTTACGCCAGAGAAAAAGTATGAAGACTCCATCAAACATCTGCCCTTCATACGCCCAGCATCAGAAAAAAACACCGCTACTGACCTACATAAGCCCCGGTGGCTACGCGACCAGCGCAACTCGTGGCACGGTGTTGATTTCCCCTACCACAGTGAGCTAGATATCGAGCGCTACTACAAACGATATTGCGAGACTTTACGCACGGTAGACGACAGCATAGGACGAGTCATTAAGCAGTTAAAGGAGATGGGGATCTACGAAGATACCCTGATCATCTATATGGGTGACAACGGCTTCATGTTCGGTGAGCATGGACTAATCGACAAGCGTGTTGCTTATGAAACCTCAATGCGAGTGCCCATGCTTGTGCAGTGCCCTGCCATCATCAAGGGCGGCACTGTCGTTGATGACATGGTCGCCAACATCGATGTCGCACCAACTGTCATGCAGGCCATGGGGCTAGAAAAGCCGACCCACATGGATGGAGACAGCTTTCTACCGCTGATTCTTGGCAAAAAAAACAAGTGGCGCAACGAATTCCTATACGTTTATTACTGGGAGAAAAACTTTCCACAAACACCCACTACTTTCGCTATTCGGAGCAATCGCTATAAATATATCACTTACTACGGATTGTGGGACGCCGACGAATTTTATGACATCCACAACGATCCCGATGAAAGCAAAAACCTCTTTTACGACCCAGCCTTCAAAAAACAGGCCAAGAAAATGGAAAATAAGCTCTACAAAATGATGGCGGAATTCGGCGGAATGGAAATACCTCTCAACCAACCCAGGGGCGGCTTTAATCATTATCGCCTTAGTGACCGCGACGGCAATAAAGCTTCCAATTTCCCAGTTCCCATGGTCATCGAAGCTCCCATCAACAAAGACGCCAACTAATTCTTATTAGATTATTGTTTTAGATTGACTAAATTGAAAAAACGTTTTACCATTTTCACCTGTTGCGTATCGTCCTAGGTAAGATTCGCTACGGTCTATTGAAAAACCAACCTACTTCCATGCAAGGTATCCCAACCACCAAAAAGCCGATATTTAAAGCACACACGACATTTTTAACTGGATTCACTCTAGTGGAACTGTTGGTTGTCGTCGCTATTATTGCGGTTTTAGCCGCGCTAACCTTCACCTTTGTTGGTCGCGGTCTGGCCAGCGCGAGGGCGGCAACCTGCACGTCGAATTTACGACAAGTAGGAGCTGCACTTATTGCTCATTCAATCGATAATAATAATAAATTCATCGCTTTGCAACCAGACATAAATCCTGAAACCGGTAGGCGCCCCCCTGTCTGGACATGGCAACTAGCTAGAGACGGATACTTGGGTTCATGGGATGGTAAAGGCTCTGCGCCATGTGGTTCTGGAGTCTGGACTTGTCCAGAATGTGAATTTGTAAGTCATAATTACGGTGGTTATGGAGTAGTTGAAGGAACCATCTTCGCATACGAGGAAACCAGCCCCAGAGGAGGAGTCACAGAAAAGGGCTCTCTGCGTGAACACCGAATCGAGGACCCCGCCAACACATGGCTGGTGGGCGACGCACACATTAACGTAAACAAGCCAAACAAGGGCTGGTATGCAATCTGGTCCCAGCCATCAAGATGGAACGGTCACGGTCCAGCGGCACGCCACAACGGCAAGGTAAACGTGTGCATGATAGATGGTCATGTTGAACGCCTGACCATCAAGCAAATTGAGGAGAGAAAATTAACAGAAGATGTGCTCAGAAAATAGTTTGTTACGCCCATAACCAAGAGATCGACATTTATGATCTCAAGTATCAAACGATTCAAGATTGATTTGTTGGGCAAAATCGTCAGCGCTACCAACAGTCACAACTGCATAAAGGCAAAAAATTGATAGCTAGGCGATGATTGCAGGGGGCGTGACAACACTCATCGCTCAAAACATTTCCATCTGTGCACTTCCGTTCTCATCTTGAAGTTTCACTCCAAGTCCAAATAGCCTGACAGCCTTCCCCTCTCCCCTCGCCCATGCTTCGTGGAGTAGTTCCTCATAGATAGCCCTCTCCTGTCTCACCGAGGCACGCTCTGCCGTGGTACGAGTAAAATCGGCAAACTTCAGTTTGATCACCAACGATCTGATTTTTCTGTTCCTGTATTTTCCAAGCAAAATTTCTTCTATCTCATCCTGTAGGGATCCTAACAATGGAAGTAGTTCACCAGATGAAGTGACGTTTTCATGGAAAGTTCTCTCCTTGCTGATCGACTTCCTACTGCGATGCGACTTAACCACACGGCTATCTTGGCCGCGACTCAGATCGTAGAGTTCCAGCCCCCATTTACCGAAACGTCGCGTCAGTTCCAGTTTGTCCCACTGCTGTAGTTCGCCACAGGTTTTCACCCCAATATTCCCAAGTTTTTCCTGCATCCGCTTCCCCACACCCCAAAGTTTCGATACTGGGAGATCCCGCATAAAGCCATCAACCTCTTGAGGTGAAATCTCAAATTGCCCGTTGGGCTTTTGCCAGTCACTCGCGATCTTTGCCAGCATCTTGTTAGGCGCTATTCCCGCTGATGCCGCCAGCCCTGTTTCCTCATAAATCTGCGCACGAATCTCTCTTGCAATGGCAGAACCTTCGCTGCTCCAGTGGCTTAGGTCTAAGTAAGCTTCATCCAATGACAAAGGCTCAATTTTGTCTGTAAACCGTCCCATGATCGCCCGAATGCGAGCAGATTCCGAACGATACAAATCAAATCGAACCGGAAGCATAATCAACTCAGGGCATAATTGCAGTGCCTTAAATGCGGGCATCGCCGAGTGACACCCGAATTTTCTCGCCTCATAGTTGGCAGCACAAATCACCCCTCGCCTACTGGTACCACCTACCGCGACGGGTTTTCCCATAAGTGAGGGATCCTCTCGTTCTTCAATGGCTGCGTAAAAGCAGTCCATGTCAATGTGGATGCAAAGTCGCATAGTTATTCAGGATGCAATACTCACATGGAGTGCCACATATTTGACATCTTATAAAAATACCGCCGGCCGGGATCGAACCGGCACGATTGTTACCAATCAACGGATTTTAAATCCGTCGCGTCTACCAATTCCGCCACGGCGGCGTGGGGAAAACTGTTCGATTTCGCAAACAGAGATGCACACTAGAAGCGTCTTTTGATTTCGTCAATGGCAGCTTGCAGGGATTTTTTTGCTCGCCCACTCTTACCTCTCATAACCTCCTCAATATGAGGGATTGCTGACTTTGCGGCTGACTTCCCAAGAATCTCAGATGCCGACACTATGTGAGCAATATCCATATTTTCGAGTCCCGGCAACAAAAGCACTTGGGATCCTTCACCCAAATTAATAATCGTCTGACTCCACCCAACTGGATCACCATTCCATAATTCAAGCAAGAGATCACCTGCCTCAACAACTTCAAATTTAATGAGTAAATCCATTGCTTCCTGGTTAACCTTACCTTGCTTGTGCATACTTTTCACTGCCTCTAAAACAGGTTTCTCCACTCCACTACCGGGTAGTGCCCAAGTCTTCAATGCACGTATAATTTCCAATTGCTGTTCAACGTTACTAGACGGCAACAGCTGGATGAGTTTCTGAGTTATATCATCTCTTCTAGCGCGCGGCTCCGAACTAGCGAGCCTTCTAACAGCATCCATTTTCACTTTTGGGTCAATGCTGTTTAGCGCCTCGAGATTTTGTGCCTCGTAGTCGATGCTATCCGAATCAAGCACCGTGTATTGATTAAGCTTGGCTATCCTTGAGTTTTCAACAATCACATCAATAATACGCAGATCCTTTGAAACTTTCTCAACACGCCCAAATTTGGTGCAAAGCGCAGCTATCTCATCGATTGACATGACTTGATCAGTAAAAAGAATCAATCCCGTCATGTCGTTATCCACATTATCGTAAGTCGTCTCTCTGCTTTTTTTGCCAGTCGCATCGTAAATATAAGCCCCGATAGTCCGGCGAAGTTGAGGTGACGCATCTCGCACGAAAATACCCACTACATTCTCTTTGCGATACTTCCGGAGAACAGAATCTACAGGCTCATAACCAATCTCAAGCAAGTAATCCTGACGAACTTTCAAAGCTTTTTCTGTATCCGATTTGGCCGCTTTTTCACCAATTGTAGTCACATCCTGTATATCTAAAACACTGGCTTTTGTAGGATTTGCTGGAAAAAGAATCGGCATCGACATTAATATCGATGAACATACTAGGGCCAGAATCACGCCCTTTACACGATTATTTGCCGAACCGTAAATCACTAACGTTGATCCCACGAGCGCGGTGAATCCACAGAGGATAAACCTATTCAAGGTCTCCATGTCACGCATCGTTCCCTCCCTGCCACCGGCAAGTAAAAACACCACTACGATGACTATCATAAGTAAAACACCAAATACTACAGACACTGTTTTTCTCGGAAGTGGCGGACCCATCAACATTGGATCTACATCATTTAAATATTGCGCTTCTTGAAAGCTGACTGCCGCAGAGCTTGGCGTGTTACGACCAAAGCGATCCAAGTGTGAATCCCTTTTTTCACCTGGATAAAACTTTTTTTTCCAAGCTAACAAC
>DPWT01000235.1 GCA_003527555.1 Verrucomicrobiales bacterium
ATTCCAGATAGTCATTGCTTTTGTGAATTGGCAGATATGTGTCGATTATGTAACAAATCTAATGTGACGATAAAGTCACATAACGTAATATGCCTACTGATATGCCTTGAACAGGGTAGGGAAGTCAAGCTGAGCGTTATCTTTTTCACAGCATCCTTGCATACATATAGATCTGGTAAGATTGCACGATATCTTGATGCACATTTTCTTAGGCTATTGGATGACAAAGTGGCTGATTTTGAGAACATTTTCGTTCGGTGAATCCTCATACATAATCACCGTTTAGTGTGTTTAGCAGCATCATTGCAACTGGTGCAGAGCTGCAGGAATTAAGTGAGATATAAATCAATCGTAGAGTAATTAAGTGAGCCCCATGACTAATTTGGCATTATTACCAATCAAAGCTGTATCCACCACGAGAAGGGGGGGTAAACCCAATAACCAAGCCTTCTATGGAGAATCTGCGACACCGAGTCCGGTTATGCCTTATGCAGCTATGACGTTAATTTTCACTACCAGAGATACTTGGTGATCTAGTTGATTCGTATCATCGCTTGCTTTGCCATTTCACTTGCGGACTCAGCGATTTTTTCGACGCCTTCTTTTGATGGTTTTCCATCCTCGCCGAGAGTCATAATATGCCGCAAACCAGCAACTATTTTCCGTATTGTATCAATATCCTTCCGCATTGAGATTCTTGGGTCAAGAGAGCCTATCATTCCTTCATAATAATCGGCAATGTCCTCACGGTAGAGAATACGTGCGCGATCACCCGAGTATTTTTTTTGAACGGCATGAGAGCCTACCTCCAGAGCGCGTATCCATCCACCCAAGGATATCAAGTGTGCGAGATCGACGTCACGCAGGTGAATGAGATCAGTTTCTACGTCGCGCTGAGTAGCTGTAAGCTCTTTCTTAAGTGCTGCGATATTATTTTTGCGGGCGCTCTCCAGCAGGCTGGCTGCATGACGGTTAACGCGTTCTCCCGCACCGAGGGCACGACCGTAGCGGGACAGCTCTTTGGCGAGTGCCTCTATCTTATTCATGTGGCCCGCCTCTACTGCCATAAATCCATCGGCAATGAGAAATCCCAACTCTAGTGCTAAATCGGTGCGATGAAGGGGCATACGCTTAGGCATTTTGTGAATTAATTCATCAGCTGGAAGAGGAGCGAGCTTGCTTAGATCATCAAAAATTTTCTTGATAGATGGTGCCGTAAACTCATTCACTCCCAGCTCCTCGCGCACGTGAGGGTCATCGATAAGGTCGTCCGGCACAGTCCTGGGTGAAGGAGTCTCCGATTCACGCTCATCAGCCATGGTAGGCATGTAGCTAAAACTTAGAGTCACGCAGGTTAAAATAAGAGTGAATTTCATAACGATATTTAAATATCCACACAAATGAAAAGCAACTGAGAATACGAAATTAAATACAAAAGATGTTGGCACTGCAGGGGATCTCAACTATTCCAAAGGTATGCTTCTACTTGGCGTTAACATTGATCACGTTGCTACGCTTCGGCAGGCGCGCTATGCGGATCTCATTGATTCACCCAATGCCGAACCAAGCCCGCTCATGGCAGCGCACGATGCCATTGCTGGTGGTGCTGATTCCATCACTATTCATGTCAGAGGTGATAGGCGGCATATGCAGGAGCCCGATGCTTTTTCCATAAGAAATGAAATTAAGCAGCCTCTAAACTTTGAAATGGGTAATACCACGGAAATGGTAGAAATGGCGTTGCGGTTAAAGCCTGATTTCGTGTGCTTGGTTCCAGAAACGCGCGAGGAAGTGACTACCGAAGGAGGGTTAGACGTAGATGGGCTTTTTCAATCACTTCTACCGACCGTGAACAGACTGCAATCAGCCGGTGTTAAGGTAAGTATGTTTATCGATCCTGATGAGCACCAAGTTGAGGCATCTGCAAAAATTGGGGCTGAAATGATTGAGCTTCATACCGGGTGTTTCGCCAATTCTTTTAATGGCGACAGGGTTAGTGAAACCGCGCGGCTTTGTGAGGCTGCGGTCATGGGTCACAGCCTAGGTTTGCAGGTCAATGCGGGACATGGGATCAACATGCAGAACCTTCCAGAGCTACTTACTGTGCCACATTTAGCAGAGTTGAATATAGGCCACACGTTGATTGCTAGATCTGTTCGGGTTGGGCTCGAGGTAGCAGTATCTGAAATGCGGCAGGCAATGAGCGAATATAACGGATGATTATTTTTGGCATAGGAATAGACGTCGTTGAAGTGGAGCGGATATCCTTATCTTTAACGGAGTTCGGTATCCGCTTTTCTAATAAGGTATTCACTCGCTTGGAGCAGGATTATTGTGAAAGCCAGAAGCATCCAGCTATACACTACGCAGCTAGATTTGCAGCCAAGGAGGCTGTTGCTAAAGCGTTAGGGACGGGTATTGGAAAGCAGCTTGGATGGTTGGACGTCGAGGTGTCCCGACGCTCCAGTGGGGAACCAGAAGTATCACTGAGAGGTGATGGTAAAATATTTGCTGAGGCTAATAACATCACCCAGATAAAGATTAGCCTCACACATGCGGAACATTATGCAGCTGCTAACGCAATCGTGCTTTGTGAAGCATGAGTTGATCTGTATAGATAGCGGATGAACGCAAAACTATCTCAGTTTGTCCCTTAGTCCCTTGGCTTTGGTGTCGTAGATCGAAAAATCTATTCGATTGAATGCGGATAGATCCAGTGAAACCTCACCCATTGCCTGATTTAGCCCGTTAATTTTGCCGTTTTTGAAGGAATCTAAACGAAGGGTGATGACTCCACCATCGTTTAACCATGCACGGATGTCACCTCGGTATTTCTTAGGCTCTTCCCTTATGTCTCCAAGGCTGATAGACTTGATCCGTTCGATTGGGATATTTATTGG
>DPWT01000102.1 GCA_003527555.1 Verrucomicrobiales bacterium
AAGCTATCCATGACCTTAGTCCATGGGTTTTCTTCCTGTATTTTAAAATCGGACACCTCATTACTTGGATTGAAAACATCGTAACGTGCGCGCCAAATAGACTTCATCCCTTGTCTTCCGACGGAGCCGATCGCGTTGCCCTCTTTGTCGCTGAAATGATAGCGGGCTGACCAGTCAATTACCTTGTTTGCTTGGATAGTAGCGATTTGCTTGCTTTTAGAGGGGTCCGAGAAGATTTGAATATTCTCCTTGAATTTGAAGAGCTTCTGTTTGACGTAGCAGATGCTACTTCCCTGCGCGTCCTCGACGAATACCTGGGGTGCGAGGGCGACGATTTTGAAGCGAAGCCGAAGAGGATAGTTCACGCAGAGTGGATTGGGTAAAATCGATTAGCGAAGAACAATACCACCCGGCGAGGCGGGCTGTTGCTGCTGTTGACTTCCGGGCATCAGACGGGCTGACACTAAAAAATTGATTGCCTTTGCAACTTGTTGCATCCAAAGGATATAGCCAATGACAGGGATGAGTATGGCACAGAGAGCTATGCCGAGACTCAAGCGTGGAGCAGCAGTGGTGTTAGTGTATTTAGACATGATAGAATTCCACTGGTTAGGTAGCTTGCAGAGCACAATGATTATCCAGATAGGACCAAAAAAAGGAATGAATAGCAATCCCACAGCCATTCCTGGAGATAACGTTCCGCCTCCCGGCTTTAAAATAGCCCATGCGCGATAAATAGCCATCAGCTGAATAATTGATGAGACGAGAACTCCGATGTAGCCGATTACCATAATGATGATGGGCAGCGCAATACTGCCAGACTCTTCTCCAGCGCGGGTGGCACTTGAGCCGATAAGTATTGTTCCAACGATGACGAGCCCTATACCCACCAAGAGACATGAGAGATAGAGGCCAATATTGATCTTGTTAACAGCTGGGATTGGATATTCGCCGCCCTCTTGGGCGGTGGCAGCTGCTACAGGGGCGGCATATGGGTTTGCTGGCGAAGCGGCCACACTTGTAGGTGCTGACTGGGCTCCGAGATTAATTTGTGGAGTTTGCTGTGGAGCTGCGGCGGGAATAAATCCATCTACCTGGTTTGCTGGAAGCCATGCTTCCATACCTTCTGTCCAAACCTGTGATTCGGCAGTGATGTGTCCGGCGTTAACGTATGCGTGAATTTGATCTGCTGCTATCGGTCCTACTTGTTGGCCAGCTTGATCAATGTATAACCATTCTTGTTTTTGGCTCATATTTTTAATATGTGAATTAAGTAGATCTATATGTGAATGGCATGACCGTCAGTGTCAAGTGTTGCCTCGTGAATTGCCTCTGCGAGCGTGGGGTGCGCGTGGATGGTGCTGTGAATCTCATCAGTTGTAAGTTCCATCTCAAGGGCGAGACATAATTCTGCAATCAATTCAGTGGCATTATCACCAATAATGTGCGCGCCCAAGAGCTCTCCGTGCTCTTTGCCGAATAGTAGTTTAACAAAACCTTCGGTGTCACCAGATGCTTGTGCTTTACCGATTGCAGCGTATGGGAATTTACCGACTTTGTAATCAACGCCATCATCTTTGAGTGCGCGTTCGGTTTTACCAACTGAAGCAACTTGCGGGTGGCAGTAAGTACAGCCGGGGAAGTTGCCGACTTTGCGCGGTATATGGCCATCGACAAAAAGACCCTCGACAAGTTGGATTGCCTCAAAACTTGCTGTGTGAGCTAGCCATGGTGGTCCAGAAATATCACCGCAGGCATAGACGTTTGCAATGGATGTTTCATATCGGTCACCCACTTGAATGAAGCCACGATCGTCGAGTGCTGGTTGCTCACCGCCGGGAAGAACCGGTGCCACACCAATGGCAACGAGGCAGACATCGGCATTGATTGTGTCACTGCCGTTAGGCCCCTCGATATCGATAGAGACAGAATCACCATTGTCATGAAAGTTAACGCATTTGGTATTGGTCAAGCATTTGACTCCCTGCTTCGTAAATGACGATTGTAGTTCTTGGCCTATTTCGGTGTCTTCAACGGGAAGCAGATTTGGCAACATCTCGACGATGGTCACCTTAGTTCCGAAGGCGTTGTATATGTATGCGAATTCGACACCGATTGCACCCGCTCCGATGATAATCATTTCTTTGGGTTGGGTGGCTGGCACCATTGCCTCCTTGGAGCTGATGACAGATTTTCCATTGAATGGCAGCGGTGGTAGCTCGCGGCTTTTGCAGCCTGTTGCAATGAGAATATTTGAGCCTTCAATCATTTGCTTTGATCCGTCAGAAGAAGTGACTTCAACGTGGTTACTGTCTTGGATGGCACCCAATCCCCTAATATAGTCTACCTTATTTTTTTTGAACAGAAACTCGATGCCACCGGCAAGTCGATCGGATACTTGACGCGATCGCCCAATCACCGTTGACCAGTCGTAGCTAAGATTATCAAATTTAAGTCCGAAGGTAGAGGCCTTCTTATTGAGTGTCTGGTAGAGTTCTGCGTTTTTAAGCAGCGCCTTGGTGGGAATACAGCCCCAGTTCAGGCAAGTGCCGCCAGCGCGGTCTGCTTCAATGACTGCAACTTTTTTACCGAGTTGGGCTCCGCGAATGGCTCCGACGTATCCGGCTGGACCGCCGCCAATGACTATGAGATCGTACATGGTGTGTAGGGATTTGTGTATGATTAATGAGATATGTGTTTGCGGTGCAGGGTGGACATAGCTGGGTGGTATTGTCAATACAGGGAAGGTCGCAAGACACAAAAAAAACCAGCACCTATCGCATTAGACGGGGTGCTGGTTGTTATAGAGTGATCGAATCCTTTACCCTTGAGCAATGGGTGCAGGGTCTTTTGGTTTGGATGTCAGCCAACGAATGAGTCCTATTAGACCTAGGATAAAGGCGATGAATCCGAGGGCTATGGCGCCGAATAAGCTGCCAGCAGCTTTTGCGGCACCGCCCATGATCTCTGATAATGAGGAGTGGGAAACCTCGATAATACTGTCTTCAGGAAGTCCACTTACAGACACTGCATAAGTATTGCCCTTTGATGCCGGAAATGAAGCTATTTGCACTTGATTATTGATGACGGTGATGTCGGCAGATTGAGACACGGCGACATCTGTACCATCGGCTGTTGTTGCCTTGACGCTGTAGCCATTTGGTTTGGTTGGTGGAGTTGAATCATTTGAATTGAGCCACACGGAGGCTTCTTTATCCAGTGTGGCGGTGAAGGTTGCTGTCTCTGGGGTGTTGAATGTAATTGCTCCGTCTATGGTGTTTTCTGTCGTATTTTTGATATCGGTTACTCCACTCTTAATGCCCATGTAGGCTATGATGGTTGCGATGACTGTTGCTACGATGGCGGCGATGAGGAAGCCACATCCTTTTCTTTTTTCTGACATGATATGTGTTGATTAGTTGTTTTATGAATTGGTGATGTATGGGTGAATCTAGAGTCCGAGAATATTAAAGTTGGGACTAATGAGCAGAATAGAGTTTTTCTGCGTAGACTCCAGGTATTTTATAAGTTTTTCAAGCTGATGGAGTTGGGTAGGCTGAAGTAGCTGAAGGCCCGGGGTGGCGAGCATATGCTGTCGTATTAGATTGGCTGGGTGTTTGGCTTTGGTGGCGCGAATAAACTCATCCTCGGCATCATCTTTTTTGTTTGGGCCTGCGAGCATACCCTCCAAACCACTCTTTGGCTCAGGTGTGAGAATGGTTTCGTATTCTTCAAGTTTAGCTAGCTTAGCCGCGTGAGTGACTGCCTCATTGATGCCACCTAGTTCATCGACTAATCCGACGGCAAGAGCGTCTTTTCCAGAGTAAACACGACCGCCAGCGAGCTTCTCAAGGTCGCCTTTGATACGGTCGCCACGGCCGTCGATGATGCGTTTTTTAAAGGTGCCGTATACATCGATCATTGATTTGCGAATCAGTTCTGTTTCAGCGGGCGTGTAACCGCGATGGCTATTCATGATGTCTGCGTGTTTGCCACGTTTGATCGAGTGGGTGGTGATGCCAAGTTTGTTCATGGCGCCTCCGAGCACGAATTTCATGCCGACCACGCCGATTGATCCGGTGATGGTTCCTGGTTCCGCAAAAATGCGGTTGGCGCCAGCGCTCACATAGTAGCCACCTGATGCGGCAACGGCTCCCATGGAGACGACCATAGGTTTGTTGGTTGCCTTAAATTCATCGGTTGCTTCCCACAAGACATCGCTGGATAGAGCTGAGCCACCGGGAGAATTGACACGAAAAACCAAAGCTTTGCATTTTTCGTCTTTGGCGAGTTTGAGAATTTCCTCTCTTACTGGGGCGACCGAGGCATCATTTATTTCGCCATCGAGTGCGACGATACCAATG
>DPWT01000031.1 GCA_003527555.1 Verrucomicrobiales bacterium
GTACCAGCTCGCGCTATCCCCGTTCGTCCGCGGCTGCGCGGAGCGCGTATTCGTAGCCATTTTTGCAACAAGCACCATAGAGCATGATAAATTGCAATAATCCTGCAATCGCGACACACCATGCCAGAACATGGGCGGGTGCACCCGAGTCCATCCAATGAACAAACACAGCAAGCCCAATCAGAAAAACAACGTTGAGTAATATCGGTGCAGCCGCCGGAATGCCAAATATTTTAAAGGTATTGAGCACACCGCTCAAATGCGCAACAAGTGCCATAAACAACAAGTAGCAGAAGGTGATTTGGGAGAGTGTAACCGTGAGCTCAAATGTCTTGGGATCATTGCAGTAAATTTTTAGTGATTGCTCAGGCGCGAATGTATTGCGAGTTGTCACTTCCCCTTCCAGCCATCCATAATTATGGCCATCAGGAAGTCTTATATGCAGCTGCTCGTTATCAAACAACAACAGCTCATCCAGATTAGACCCTTCACTCACACCCATCAACATGCCTTTGGCTGCATCACTCCCATGAAGTGCTTTCTCCTGCTCCTGCTTATCAAAATCTTGGATCACTGCACTGAGCGGAACCGCATCCCCACGATTTCCTGTTTGCCAAAATCTCAATGCATTTGAGAAAGTAAATTGACGCTCGTTAGCTTCAATAAATCGCAGCCTCACAATTGAGACGGAACCAACATCGGGCTTTGTAAAATAGATATCACTCGCACCATTGATCTCAACATCGAAGCTCTCATATTGACCAACTTCAGGCGCCATTTCTACCTTGGCCTTAAAACCCGGTACAACCACACCCATAATCCATGGCATACACGGTATGGCCGCAGCCGTTAGAATAAGCAATGCCACAGACAGGCTTGAAAAAGCATTCGATGCGAACCTCATCGCCTCCTCTTTGCCGTCTTTCTCTAGTCGGCGACCAAACATCGGCACGAAAGCCGCATTGAATGCTCCCTCACCAAAAATACGACGAAAGAGATTTGGAAACCGAAATGCTGAGAAGAATGCATCGCCCAACAGCCCTGACCCGAGGTATCTCGCAATTAAAATATCCCGCAAAAAACCTAACACACGACTTATAGCCGTGAAGCCAGATACTTTCATCAGGGAACGTAGCATTTTAAATAATCAACTTTTTATGGTGCATAACGACTGGATGCAAAAGCATTGAACTAATTAACGCTGGCTCGACGCAGCCTGTCCATAATAGCCACACCCAGCCCGGTTTCAGAAACAGGTTCAGCAATAATTTCATCGACGCCGCTCTCGTCAAGTTTGCGAAGAACAAAAAACAACCTCACAGCCGCCTCAGCAAGCTTCCCGTTACCGGGTGATAACTCCTCCACCACATCCCATTCGTGGAGATTGATAAACCCAGCTTTTTCTGCACCACAGTAACTTAATAGCCCATATTTTTTTTTCCTCTCCGGCTGAAAATCCTCTGGGCTCTTGAGAAGCCGGAGTGGCGTGGTGGGTGCGTAGTGACTCGCTAACTGACCGGGGGCCTCAGGTGCCTCATTACTTCGAGGTTTTTTGGGGCGCTCTACTTTTCCGAAGCGTTGCAATAGTTCTTTGGTGATTGGACCTGCACGCAACAAATGGAGGATTGGTTTTTTGTCGCCCGCTTCTGGGCGTATGATAGTGCTCTCAAGTCCTTCCCTGCATGCGCCACCATCAACAATAGCAGAGATACGCCCGCCAAGCTCTTTCACCACAGCACTCGCCGACGTTGGGCTAATTCTGCCAAAACGGTTAGCGCTCGGGGCTGCAATTGGATTACCAAGCCCACGCACAATAGCTTTCATAATTGGATGCCCGCTCATTCGCACAGCCACTGATGACAGACCACTTGTCACAATGCTTGGCACACAGTCTTTTTTCGGCAGAACCAGCGTAAGAGGTCCAGGCCAAAATGCCTTCATCAGCTTATCAACTAACTCACGTAAATCATCGGGCACTTCCGCCACCTCATCCACCTGTTCGTAGGATCCAACGTGCACAATTAACGGGTCAAACTCAGGCCGTTCCTTCGCAGCGAAAACCTTAGCAACCGCATCTGCATTCAATGCATCAGCACCCAAACCATAAACAGTCTCAGTAGGTAGAGCCACGACATTACCGTCGGACAGGAGCTCCACGACCTCCTTGACAACTTTCTTTTGCGATGCTGGATCAGATGCATCAATCATATGTGTCTCAGTCACGCCGTTGGAAATATCGTATTTCTCAATCAATTAGAAGCTAATACCGCACCTCATCACGATTCCATCATGGATGAGGTCATCTCATTTTTTTGTCATCCACTATCGCATCATTCTAATTCTAGCCTAGTATCAAGCCATGAAAATCGACCATCCAGAGACTAATAAACTGATGCGCAACATTGTGCTGATCGGATTTATGGGGTCTGGCAAATCGACCATGGGGCGTATTTTACAAAAAAAGATTGGCTATCGTCTCATTGATACCGACCACGCGATTGAGCAAGAGCAAGGCATGCCCATACCTCAAATTTTTGAACAACATGGAGAAGAACCATTTCGCAACATGGAAACTTCATTGCTTAAAAAACTCATCGATCAACGATGTCACAACCATGTTATTTCGACCGGTGGAGGCATGGCCGTGAGGGAGGAAAACCAATTACTATTGCGCGAGCTTGGATTCGTTGTCTGGCTGCACTGCACCCCGAAAGATATTCTTGCCCACACATCAAACAGCAACCACCGACCACTCCTGCAGTGCGATGACCCCATGGCCGCCATCACCAGCCTACTCGAAGAACGCAACCCGATGTACGAAAAGGCTGCACATTTGAAAATCAATACAAATGGGCTCGAATTCGACGAGATCACATGTGGTATCTTGGAAAGCGCACGCTACCACTTCGGATCAGCATAGCCAACCTACGGCATGTTTTTCTCGTGACCCAAGCTGTGATAACATTTGCAAAAAACTCATCATGTGTCATATACTCATGACCCATTATTTCCATGCCCTCGATAAAAGCCATACAAGATATCAACACGCCGTTTAAGCTCGTCAAAGCAGAGCTAAAGGATGTGGAGGCTCAAATCCGCGATCAAGTTCGTGCCTTTGACCCCTGCGTAGAACCTTATGTTGACTACATTTGCAACACCAACGGAAAACGTATAAGACCTGCACTCGCAATCCTAGCAGGTGGCGCCACCGGCGGAGTGACATCAGAACATTTGAAGGTAGGTGTCATCCTCGAGCTCATACACATGTCTACACTTGTGCACGATGACATCATCGATGGTGCCGACACTCGGAGAAACATGCCCACCGCAAATGCGAAGTGGGGTAATGGCATGGCTGTTTTACTAGGCGACGCTCTGTTTTCTCACTCTCTATTGCTTGCAACTGATTTCGGAGATATCGAGGTTTGTCGCAAAGTTGGCAGAGGTTCACGAGATGTATGTCAAGGTGAGGTGATGCAAACTCAACGTAGATTTGATCTAACTCTGACGAAAGACGATTATTTCCACATCATTGAGATGAAAACAGGTGCCCTATTTGCGGCCGCCACAGGCATCTCTGCTTACCTCTCAGGCGTGTCCAAAAAAATCGAAGAGCAATTGTACGACTACGGCATGAAACTCGGCACCGCCTACCAAATTTATGACGACTGCCTGGATCTTGTCGGAACCGAGGAAGAGGTCGGGAAAACTCTCCGCACAGATCTCGAAAAGGGTAAGCTTACGCTGCCACTACTCAATTTACTAGAAAAAGCCGATCCCGCTCAGCGTGAAAAACTCAACAAACGTATCATCGAGCAGCAGCCGCTCGATCTCCCGGTGCTCATCGGCATCGCAGAATACGAAGGATCAGTTGAATCATCCCTCGATACCGCGGCTGATTTACTGGTTCAAGCCCGAAACGATCTTGACGTTCTCAGTGACTCCGAGTGGAAAGACGGGCTAGTCCACGTCACCAAATACTTGGATGGCTTGCTGGAAAAGTGCCGGCAGTAGCCATGAGCTAAGCCAATTTTGTATCCAGATTCCCTATGTTACGGGAATCTCCACACACTAGTCGCCCGGCGTGCAACCATCTGGCGCTATGTTTTAGCACTTATCAAGCGGCGGAAACTTCGTCGCCCCCAAAATATAGTATGTTTTTTTCTTTCAGGGTGCCACATATGCTGTTTCTATGAGCTCAAGCTATTCCAAACTAGCTACCTCCCCATGCGTTGTATTCAGTGCGGATCACTCAAGGATAAAGTCATCGACTCACGAATGTCGAGGGATGGCACGACCACACGGCGACGCAGGGTATGCCTCGCCTGCGACTACCGCTACACAACATACGAGCAAATCGAGCGCACGGAGCTTCAGGTCGTAAAGCGTGACGGAACCAGAGAATCACTCAACCGAGAGAAAATATTCCGAGGATTGGTCAAAGCATGCGAAAAACGCCCAGTATCCATAGATCGCCTGGATCGAGCCGTGGAGGAAATCCTAGCTGAGTTACATAAGGACAACCTCACAGAAGTGCCCTCCAGTAGTATTGGTCCACGTGTGATGACCAAGCTACGTGAAATAGATCCTGTTGCATACGTGCGTTATGTATCCGTATATCGCCAGTTCGAAGATGTCGGAGAATTCATCCGCGAAATTCAGGCACTCGAGCACCGCACGGCTCGAGATCCATACCAACGCAAACTTTTTAAAGAGTAAATCCCTCACCGCAGCTCCACCTCCATACCAAATGATTTGTATCGTAGGAAATCGCCCCGTGCTCCAAGTTGGCCGACAACAAGTGAGTGGTTATGGCACCGAATGGCTGCGTGATACAATCATACGTGGAGCACAAGCAGCAGAACGCGATGACTTCCCTTTTGTAGATGACTTGCTAGAAGGCATTCTTCACTATCTTGAAAATAAGTGTCCGTTACGGGTACTTACTGTCGAAGAACTTCATACAAGAGTTCGCCGTATGCTTAAAAGAATTGGCTGTGAGGCTATCGCCCACACACTCCCTCTGCTTGCTCCACCCGTGACGCTATCACTGTCACGCGCAGCCAAAGAAGCCGGTAACGGATTTGAGTTAGCCTTTTTCAATAAAGTCCACGATGAGATTGAGGACCTCAAGCTGCATGGAGTTGAAGAGCTCCATTTCACCGGAACGCGCGACTGCGTGAAACTTCTACGCAATGTGACTCGCTGGACCACACATTGCGATAAATTACACGAGGAAATCATTACTTTTTTGATGAAACACGGCCAATCAACACTACCCAGTCCTCGCGAAATCAGACTCAGCCTAGCGTAATATGCCCACACTTTTTGAAAAAATTGCGGCACGAGAAATCCCAGCAGATATTATCTATGAAGACG
>DPWT01000197.1:0-7394 GCA_003527555.1 Verrucomicrobiales bacterium
ATTGTGCTCGTCGTAACCTTGTCCGTAACCGAGAGAAATTGAAATTATATTATCGGCATGACCAAATCCAACTATTACAGGCACTTCGATTTCACGTCCATTGACGCTGATTTTAACAATCGGGTTAGTATGATCACGCCCTTCACCGCCTGGTGCCTCTGGCGCATTGTCTTTGACATCTATGAATCCATAAATCTTGCCGTCAGGCTGAAGCTCAAGAATGCGGTCGTATACGCCAAGATCCTTTGCTGTTTTAGGTGAGACAATAGCAACGTTGTCCCAGCATACTTTAGTAATTGGATCGGGGGCTTCTTGAAGCCATGCGTTGTCGATGTAACGACCATCATAAATGGTTCCATCGGTAGTAAAGACTACCTCAAGGCTGTTTGTTGATGGTGGCCGAGGCACTGTCACTGAAACCGCTCCCCCACCCTTAGGTGCGGCCGCTGCATATGTAGATTTTTTCCAGAACCCATCACGCAGAAGTTGTTTCCAGCTCTTGTCCGTACCATCAGCAATGGTAGAAAACGTCTTACGCACTGCATCGTAAGAAGGTGAGGCTTTTTCACCGTCTTTATCGGAATCGAAAAGCTTGCTATCACCCAATAGTGCTAGGAGAAGGTCAATCTCTGAGACCCCGTTATAGAGTGGCAAGATCATGGGCTGCACCACGGTGTAGGAGCCCAGCGATGTTCTGCCATCCGCCCAGCTTTCAAGATAATGCGCAGCAGGTATATGCCAGTCAGCCGCATTTGCAGTGGCATTGCGGCGAAGTCCCAACTGAATTACAGTCGCGTTTTTCGTAGCAGCAGCAAAACCATCTGCATCATAAACTGGGTTAGCTGGAGTAAGTAGCACAACCGTATCAATCGTTTTGGCATCAAGGTCTTGAATAAGCCCATCGACGTCACCATATCCACCCCGCTCGGTGAGCACTGGTTTGAGAGTTTTGCTGTAGTTTTCAAGAACCGTGTTGATGGCAATACAAATATTTTGCAGTGCCTTACTTTGGCGGGATCCAGCAAGGACTACAGACTTGCCCTTGTTGCTTGCAAGATCTTCAGCACAACCTTTGGCCCACATTTTTTGATCCTCACTAAGGTTGTCAGGGCCGGTAACGGTGACAGAAGCGCCAAGTTGTTTGGCAATTTCAGCAGCCACAGCAACCACTTGGCTTGGCGCAATCCGTAAGCGATGATCAGCGATGCCCCCAGTTAGGCTGTATCCACCTTCCACGACGTAGAGGCGATTCATTGCATCCTTGTTGGGCTTCTTATCGTAACCCGAACCTTCAATAAAGCGATTCTTGTAAAATCCACTTACGGGGCCTTGTTGGTCCAGCTCGAGAAAATCTGAATCAAGTGAGAGAACCACCTTGGCATCTGAAAAATCAGCGGCGACGTCTGCGCTCTGCCCAAAGGCACTTGCATTTGCTTGCTTGCGCTCCTCGCCGGTCAGCGGCTCGTAGCTGTAGAACTTGGCTGATCCATACTTCGCTGCCAGCTCCTTGACAAGTCGACTGCGTGTAGGTGATTCGTCTTCACCAAAAACAAAACCAATCTTGGCGTCTGGCTTCGTAAGATCTGCCAGTGCACTTTCAAATTCCGCACGGCTCTTTTTCTTACCTTTGGATAGGAAATCACGCGAACGATCTGGGTTATACATGTCCAGAATCGACGCCTGTGTGAAGGAATCTGTTCCACCAAGCTCATCGAATCGCTTATTAGGCTCGAGCTTGGTAGGCCGCCCGTCCTGCGTGGTCACAACCAGCGGCACTGCTCCATTCGCACGTGGCATTGAACTGGCGTAATAGAGTGCCTTACCGGGAATACGCCATTCAGGAGAATCAGCAAAAGGAACGATCAATGCCTCAGGGCGACGGCACGCCGCGAGGCCCAAGCCTGCAAGCGCCGATGATGCTCCCATTAACTTAACAAACGACCGGCGCGACAACTCTCGCTCTTCTTCCGTTTCCATTTGGGATGCTCCTTCGAGGAACTCACGGTCGAGTGCATTCTGGAATTCTTTAGTTCCCTCTTTTTCACCTAGACTGCGCCAGATTTTGCTTCCGTCTTGCTTCTGCAACATGTCAGCGATGCGCGGCGGCTGGTTAGTGGTCTTTTCGCTCATGGAATCGATAAGTCGTGTGTTTAAAAAACGGGGTGTTTTTTAGAAAATTAATTAAGCTTTGTGAGTTAATTAGCGGTGACAGGTTGTACAGCTTTCTTTAGGGTGTATGTCCCAATTTTCCTTAAGGCGTTTGCCTAGCTTTGCTTGTGCCTCAGAAGAACTATCCCCAACGACATAACCTATTTCTTTGGCTAACTCTGGCTTGGCTTTTAAATAATCCACAACGTCATAATCGAGGTTGTAGACCTGTTCTAATGGGCGTAGATGCTTTTCTGGCTCACGGTGGCACTCCAGACAAAATGCCATACTCAGGCTCTTAGCGTGATGCACTTTACGCATTTTATGCACTTCTCCGTGACAACTCTTACAAGAAACGCCACGCCCTACGTGTGCTTGGTGACTAAAGTAAGCGTAATCGGGCAGTTTATGGACGCGGACCCACTTGATGGGTTTGCCGTCATATTTATCGTAGTTTTTATCAGCTGCACGCCGAAGTGGCTCGAGCTTTGGGTTATCTTTTTGAACATGCTGGTGACAATTCCAACAAGTATTCGCAGTTGGCACGCCTGCGCTAGCAGATTTGTCCACGGAGCTGTGGCAGTATCGGCAATCAATACCCAGCTGGTTTGCGTGCAGATCATGATCGTATGCAATTGGTTGATCTGGTTGATAACCAACACGTTGCGCCTTAGGCGTTGCATAATATGAGAAGGCCGCAGTAAGGCCCAAAACTATGAAAATGAGGCATACCGCGATCTTGAGCGGCAGTAAATTGGTCCAGCGTGGGAAAAAATTAGCCATGGCGTCAGGCGTTTACTAATGTTTGTGAAAAATTTCACAAGCAAAAATTTTTGAAAAGATTCAATCGTCTAAGTTGTTTTTGAATCTACTATTTTTCAAAGTGCGTGAGACACGCTAAATAAGGGTTGTTTGAGTAAAAAAACCCCCTCTATCTTTAATCTGAAACTCTCCATTATGACCGAACTTATCCTGAATGAAAACATCCACCAGCGAGTGATCAAAGAAATGATTCCAGGAGCGCGTCGATTCCTCTGGATCGTCACTGCCGATCTCAAGGACATGCACGTGGCCAAAGGAAAGAGATTCGTCCCGTTTCTAGAAGTGCTTTCTGATCTAGTGCAACACGGCATCGCTGTCCGACTCTTCCATGCCAAGGAACCAGGGCCCCGGTTTCGCGATGATTTTGATAAATATCCGTCGCTACTGGAGAGTGATCTGTTCGAGCGCATCCTCTGCCCGCGCATCCACACCAAAGCGATTATTGTCGATGGAACATCAGCCTTCATAGGCTCACCCAATCTCACTGGCGCGGGCATGGGCGCCAAAAACTCAAACAAAAAAAACTTCGAGGCTGGTTTTATCACCGACGCACCACACCACCTCACCCCACTGCTTGACTGGATCGATTCTCTTTACCTAGGCGACCTCTGTCAGAAATGCCAGCGCCGTGACTACTGCCCGGATCCCATTGCATAGGGCTGTTAATAATTGATATTGCTCGCATATATCTTGATTTTACAGCTGCTTACCGATGCGTGATTAACAGACGGCTCACAAATCTTGTGAGGTATCAGACAAAAACAAATTCTCCAAGATTGCCCTGTAGTGCAGCATGCGGCATAGTTGTCGCCATGCAAGATCGTGCAGCTGGCCCAACATGGCAGACCACACTACGGAGCGTCGTGTTGATTGTCCTGTTTTTTTGTTGTTGGCTATCTGCTTTTCAGGGCTCCTCGGGTAAAGAACTCTGGCCTGCAATAGTTGCATTAATGACTATTTTCATCACACGGCAAGTCGTATTTGGGCTTGCATTTGGTGCGCTAGCTGGGTGCCTATTTCTAACAGGTGGCGATGTCGCATCGGCACTAAAGCAACTAACCACCGATCACTTTTTTTCATCGCTGCAGGGGCCATGGCGTGTTGGCGCTATCCTGTTCACACTAATCCTTGGCTCTTTTGCCGTTGTGATTGAGAGAGGTGGAGGATTTTCAGCTGTTACCAGAAAACTAATAGCAAACAAACGTGGTAATGCTGGCAGACGGCTCGAAACCGCTACTGGCTTGATGGGTGGCCTCTGTTTTTTTGATGGTTTGGCGAACAGTCTGTTACTGGGGAAAATTATGCGTCCGCTAGCTGACCGCGCGGGCATCACACGGGCCAAGCTGGCGTATCTGGTGGATAGTACCAGCAGCTCGATTGCCTGTATTGCATTCATTTCCACATGGATCGCAACGCAACTCAGCCTGATCGATCAGTCAATTCAGAGTTACGGGATTACAGACACGGCATACACGCTGTTTTTTCGGTCGATCGGAAGTAACTTCTACTGCCTCTTTACCCTGGCCTTGGTGGCTCTCGTCATCTGGAGACGCTGGGATATGGGCCCGATGAAGAAGTCACAGGTCACTGAACCCACCACACGAACAGAAGATAAAGAGCAAAGGTCATCCGCGGCAGTTGCATTAGTTCCGATTCTGACCCTTTCATTAGGTATCGTCAGCCTTTTCTATCTTTGGGAAACATCACCCCTGTGGCCGATGACCACGGAAAAACTTACCAAGGCTTTCAGTGGCAATGCGGGGCCCTATGCGCTGACTCTTGGCAGCTTATTGGGTCTGGGTGTAGCCGCCTTGATGTTCCCTAAGAAACATAACGCCCGTCTCCCCAGCGCAGTGCGTGATGGTGCGGCGAGTATGCTACCACCACTTCTTATCCTTATTCTGGCGTGGACGTTTGGCAGTGTGATGAAAGAAGTCGGTACAGCAAGGTGGTTGGCTGATGCAATTGGGTCTCAATTTTCACCCGCCTATTTTCCTGCTGCTGTTTTTCTAACTGGGGCTTGTATCAGTTTTCTAACAGGAAGCTCATGGGGAACCATGGCACTACTCATGCCGATAGCTATTCCCGGTTATCTCGAAGTTGCGGGGAACGAACCTGTAATGCTGTCAGCCGTAATTGGCGCAGTCTTCAGCGGTGCTGTTTTTGGTGATCACTGCAGCCCGTTTAGTGATACCACAATTGTCAGTGCATTCGCATGCGGCGTATCAGCGCAGGAGCACGTGATCACCCAGTTACCCTATGCTGTGCTTGCCGCGGTCGTCTCACTTGTTGTTGGATACCTTGGAAAGGGTATGGGATTACCAGCTTGGGCATGTATAATAACAGGAATTGGAGTTTTA
The DNA here is from genome assembly GCA_003527555.1 of Verrucomicrobiales bacterium. Classification (GTDB taxonomy): domain Bacteria; phylum Verrucomicrobiota; class Verrucomicrobiia; order Verrucomicrobiales; family Akkermansiaceae; genus Oceaniferula. The sequence goes on from DPWT01000197.1 coordinate 5,331, forward strand.
TGTATCATTGCAGTGGCGGCAACTCGCAAGACGAGCATGGCAAGTTAGCTTTGCTCATTATTTAGTGGTTACGAAGACCAGCTACAGCATTACCATACAAAATGAGACTTCTCACGAGCGAGCGCTAATCAGCCGGCTTATCTTTAACAGTTGGATCGCTGTCTTGTATTATCTGTGCCTCCACTATCATCTCCTGATCCTGCCCATGTAACACCACTTCTTGCTTATCCGGTTGCACATCAGCGGTTATATTTTCAGTTGTAATGTGCGCTGGCTCATCCCCGAGCTGCTTGGCCTCGATCAGAGTGGTTTCAAGTTCCTTTTTGTCATTGCTTCCAACATTCGGCTCATGTGTGCGCCGCTCGCACCCTAGTTCCGCTGCCAATTCCGCACCATAGAGGAATACCTGCATCGCGAAGTAGATCCAGAATAACACAAGGACCAAGGTTAGGGCACTACCATAAAAGCTTCCTATATCCGTATGTTTCAAAAATTGTGCCAGTGCTATTTTTAAACCTAACAGAAGTAGTGCGCTAATCAAACCACCGGCCAGTGCTTCACGAAATTTTGGCGGTCGCGCCGGCAACCAACGCATCGCAACGGCCGCAAGAAATACCATCGCGATAAATGACAGCAACGGTGAAACAGATGTAGCTACACGCAGTAAAACAGGAGAGTCATGCAGCGAGCCCACAATTACTCCCATCATTGTTTCAAAGACCACAGCGCTGGCAATGAACACACCGAGCACAATCAGCATTCCGATCGCCGCGAGTCGACTAACCAGCCCAGCGACCGCGGCCTTGCGACCAAGTTTTCTCTCTTTACCAAAAACCTTACCCAAGGATTTACGCAGCTCTGCGATCACTTTTGTTGCCGCAAAAAATAGGAAAAGACCACCAATGTAGGGAGAAAATCCAGAGCCAACCCAGCGGATTTCTGTACGCAAAATCTGCGCGAAGTAGCCGCCGACCGTTGAACCTGCTAAACGATCTGCCTCAGTGACCAGAATGCGTGTTGCCGTTTTCTCATCCACAAAAACAGACGCTATACTCACACCGACTAACAGTATGGGAACTAACGATATTAAGGAATAGAATGCCAGTGCCGCCGCCTCGTCAGCATGCTTACGCCGCCACCACTTTACAGCCGCACGCCAGAGGCGAAACAACCAGAGTTTGCCGATATCGAGAATTTTCATTCATTTGCACTTTAGCTCCGATAGACCGATGTGGCGAGGCCTGATCAGCAAGAAACATGACTATCTACAAGGACACAGAATAGGTTATATCAAATGATATGATCTATGCTTATTACCGCTGGTTATTTACCCATTACGGCAACCATAATAAACGATAATGTTCAAAAATTAAACCTAACAAGAAAATCTCTTTGCTAGGATGTTAGCGTTTTTTACACTTTCACTTGTGATTGTTTGCTAACACTAACATTAAATCTTTCGCCGCAATATGGACATCGGTAATGCCCGCAACATAAAATAGAGCCAGATACGGGAAGACGGTAACTTCCGAGTAGCTTCTTCGCCTTTTTATTTTTACTACATCCTTTGTTTGCAAACAGGGGCACTAGACAAATAGGGCACCGAATGGATCTCGCTTTCAATGCAAACCATAGACTAGAAATAACCCACATCGCTATACAACCAACACCACAATAAACTATTGTTATATCAAAAATAATTAATCCAACAATTAGGGCTGAAAACATCACCCACATAAGGAGTGTATTAAATATGAAATGAAGTGCTCCAAACTTTAGCCCTCTGAGCGTCGAACTATATCGGTGTTTATGCATCGTATCTAGTTAGGGTGTTAGATTTTACGCCTTATGGCACACATTCCGATTCCAGCGCCCATCAGCAAAAAGGCCGCGCTGGTTTCAGGTACCGTCACAAAGTCAAAATTTACCATAGATGAAACATCCCACGAAAAGCCCTGAGTTACTGCCGCATCAGTTACATCCTGAGACTGGGCATATTCCACATCTGCCAGAGGCAAACCGATCTGCTCGTTGGAGTGTTCCGTTAAATTAACCGAAGCAACA
>DPWT01000197.1:7604-7801 GCA_003527555.1 Verrucomicrobiales bacterium
CGAAAGACTCTGGCACGAACAAATCAGAAACCATCAAAACCCCATGAACGAGTGAGGATGATAGACAAAGTCCTACTATAATATTTACACACTTAATACACACAAAACCATATATATAAAAAAATAATAAAAAGTCTAGTATTATCTCAAAAAAATATTTCTGCATTTTTCACTAAGGAAAATTGGGTCTACAAATT
>DPWT01000279.1 GCA_003527555.1 Verrucomicrobiales bacterium
AAATGCTTTAGTGAAATGGCTAAGACTGTTGTAGCCCACAATTAAAGCGGCCTCGGTAACATTCGCCTTACCTCCCAACAATAACCTTCCTGCTTTCTCAACTCGCAAAGACCGTAATTTACGTGAAATCGTCTTACCCGTCTGCTGTGAATAGAACCGACTCAAGTAATGTTTTGCGCAGCCAATATCGCCAGCGAGTAATTCCAATTCAAGTGGCTGATCGAGATGCTCTTCAAGCCAGTGATGTACGGCATCAATCCTCTCATGATTGACTCTTCTCTGGTTTACACAAAATGGCTCAGCTTCTTTTTGTCCTGCTGGTCTAAACATATGAAGTGCTACTATTTCAGATACCTTTGCAGCATACCAAATCACTCTGGCCTGATCCTCGCACGGGGGATCTGCCAACTGCATTGCCATATCACGTTCGCTAGAACTCATCGCCCTAAGAAAACCAACAGGGCTCTCCGTTAATTCACCCCTCGAGTCGGTCGATATGAGCGATTTTCTAAGGGCCTGGAAGATACTCTCCACCCCCTCTCCTAGAGTTTTTTCAAGCCATTCGGGACGCATACTTAGAACCACGAACTCGTGAGATGTCTCCCCTGGCAAACGTGTAGCCATCAGGTCATTATGAGACCAGCACATAGAAATGGTGGATGAGACCAGTGACAGTCTTGTTCTCTCACCCAAGACAACGCCGCAACCCTGTAAGTTAAACACCACATTTAATTCTCCCATTCTCAGAGCAGAACTCCAATCCACTGCCCGTGATTGCTTCCTAATACCATACCACATCAAAATCCAGCCAGGATCACATGAGGATACCTCGCTCTGCAAATGCTCACGCTGAATCAAATTATCTGGCATTTCAAATCTCACCTAACTACTAAAGTCAAACTTTGTTATTGCAATTGATTCTCAATTGCAATAGAAAAAAGGCAGCCTAGCTTCTTTAAGGCTCAACACGTATCACCACTCAAAAATCATGATAATTTGCAATATTGATTCTCGAATCCAAAAACAGTCACGTACTCAGATTCCACAGCGTATTCTCAGATTGCGAGAAGCATCCCGCAAAGCTAAATCACATCAAGAGAAATTGAATTTTTTACTGCCCACGAATACAAATGATAACGGTGACCTGAATAGAGAGAAACCTGCTTAAATAGGATATAGCATGCTAACTGAATCTACTTGTGTGATCCACACTGCTCGCCGAGCTGAAGCGACTGTAGGTTGATGGCGACATTGTGCACACGATGAAGACGTATCCCCTGCTGGTATGCCAACGCTGTGATAACGGCCGTAGCATGATCGCGTCTCTCAGGATCACGTTCACCAGTAATACTTTCAATAAAAGACTTTCTGGAAACACCCAACAAAAGAGGCCGATCTAGCTGCAAATCACTTAAGCCGCATAGAATTGCAATATTATGCTCCAGCGTCTTGCCAAAGCCAATACCAGGATCAAAACAAATACACTCGGAATCAATCCCTATATCCGTCAAACATTTCAATCGTTCCGCGAAATAATGCTTCACTACATGAATAACCCCACCATCATCACCATAACTTGGATTATGCTGCATGGTGAGCGGCTGACCATGCATGTGCATAACGCAAACCCCAACCCCAGTTTCGGCACATAGACTTGCCATTTCCGGATCACTGAGGCCAGTCACATCGTTGACTATATCTGCCCCAGCTTCAATCGCAGCCCTAGCAACGATTGATTTGGAGGTATCAATGGAGATGAGCACTTTGGATTGCTCTCGCAATGCTTCAATCACCGGAATAGTTCGTCGAATTTCTTCCTCAATTCCCACAGGTGCCGCGCCCGGGCGAGTCGACTCTCCACCTATATCAATAATTTCTGCACCTTCGTCAACCATGCGTAACGCATGCTCAATCTCACGAGTGTTGTACTTCCCGCCATCCGAAAAAGAATCCGGTGTGGTGTTAAGAATCCCCATGAGGACACCACCATGGGTTAGATCGAGAGTACGGCGTGGGGTTTTCCAGGTCATCATTGCTACTTGCATTGCATTTTAACCTCACTAGGATTAGAATCAACCTTATGATATCAACAATTAAAACATCACTTTTATTGAGCTTTGCTACAGTATTCTTGATTGCGGGAATATCAGAAAATGCGTATAGCCAGAACCAAAATAAAAAGCAAAGCGTGCGTATGATGCGTAACGATGATGGGTCGTTCACAGAATTTCGACGCAGCTCAAATGAACGAATACTAGAGAAACGAATTTTAGCACCACAAGAGGGCGGAAATGGTGAGCTGGCAACAACCGTTAGTTTTATTTATAGAAAAGATATACACGGCCGACTACGCAGCTGCAAAATTCATGACGCAATTGGCACAATTCTTTATCGTGTATCTTATGGTTACCACAAAGACACGGGACGCCTTGACAGGGAATACATGTATGATGCGCAGGTTAAACGCACTGTTGCAATCATCGGAGCTGACGGCAAACCCACTAATGTTGAAAAGCCTGTAAGAAGACTTTACTATCGCTATGATGCCCAGGGCCGCCCAGCGAAACCCATCGCGATATGCCTACCTCCAGGCAAACGTGCCGAGGAACTCTTCGGCAAGAATAAGGGAACATGGACCAAAGATCCTTTTAATAAAAAATAAGGATCACTCACATTCGGATAGCCGCCTCTTTACGTCACCTCAGTCTGCTTTTTTGAGATAATCAGGGAACTCTTCGTTGAGGGTGTTGAGGTAATGCTTCGCCTCTTTGGCATCACCTTTCTTCTGCAGTGCTTGGTGCGCCTTAAACAAAGCCGCCGGCTTAAGTTTCTTATCATCGGCAAATTGCACGACCACCACATAGTGGGCAGCGGCCCCAGCAAAGTCTTGGCTGTTGTATGCAATGTCTCCTAAAATAAGACGAAGCTCTGCGTTAACATTACCCTTGGGTCGCAAGGCGAGCCCCGCCTCTGCAGACCGCTTCGCCATTGGCAAATCCTCCAAACCAAGGTGTGCAACTGATTCATCAAGCAATGCCTCAGCTTTCCAGAACGGCTGCTCCACAACATTCATGTAGTTTTTAATAGCAACAAGCGCTTCTTTATACATGCCAGTCTCAACACACGACTTACCTAACATTTTCCAATATGCCATTGGCGTTTGCCGAGGATCCTCTTGTGTGGTTCCCAGCCCAAGGTAGCGCTGTGCATTTTTCATCTCGCCGGCATTAAAACACTGCACTCCAAGCCAGCGGTAAATTGGTAACTGTATGTCGTTCTTTTTATCCATTTCACAAAGCTTTTCAACAGCAAGCTGTAACCGTCTTTTATCTTTCAAAGCATAACTTCCATACATTATTAGCATACTCGCCTTATAATCGTAACTGTCGGGCTCCATTAAAGCTGCCTTATCAAGGGCCGCGATAGATTCCGCGTATTTCTTAATCTGATAGTTCCCCCATCCAATCCAGTAATAACCGTTAGAAACAGTTTCTTTGGACAAGTTTGGAAAGTTCTTTATCATCTCCTCATAGCGTCGAATCATATCCCCATAGTCTTGATCATGCTTGCGAATGCGTGCACTGTTTTGCCAAGCCAGTGCTGCGAGTTTATCTTTCGGATAACGCTTAATAAGTAGATCAAAATCCTTGAGGGCCGCACCACGATCAGCAAGTGCAAGGAATGACTTACCCCGGCGTGCGATTACACGAGGTGCACGTGCATCATCAGCAGCACGTTTCAGGAAAGCAGTAAAATCCCGAACAGCTCCATTATGATCGCCAGAATCAGTCAGGCACCAACCTCGTTTGTAATAGAGGTTCACCTGATTAGCATCACCGATTTTGGTAACATCAATCTTGTTATAAGCCGCAGCCGCCTCACGGTATTTCTTCTGATCAAAAAGCGTCTCTGCCTTCAACATTAATGATTTATGAACATATTCGTGCTTGGGATAACGTTGCTGATAAATTTCAAGGAAAGCATCAACCTGCATTGGCAAATTTACTCCCTGAATATTAAAGAAACAAAGCATCCGAAAATAGCCGGCCTCAAATGCCTTTGCTGACAATGGAACCTGTCGCTCAGCTTGAGCAAAGTGTTTGATTGCCTCGTGATACTCTTTGAGTTTGTAGGCACTGCGACCAGCCACGTTGAATTTCATAGCCTCGGTAGCCGCCTCTCCCTTGTGGCTGCCACGCCTTATAACATCAAGCACACCCTGGTAGTTTTTTTGAGAATACATAACGTTCATCAGCGCAGCCTGTGCACTTGGTTTGAATTTATTCTCCTCAGATAGAATCACTGCCTTAAAGGCATTCTCAGCAAGATCGTTTTTCTTTTGCTCTAGATAAATAATTCCAGCATTGAGTGTCGCCTCAATACGCACATCAGCAACAACAAACGGCAACATGATAGCCTCAAATTTCTCCAGTGCCTTGTCATTATTTTTCTTATCAAGATACAAGTGCCCGAGTTTCAATATCGCATGCTGACGATACAGAACCAGTGCATCATCGGCGGATTCAATCTTGGAATAAGCACTAATTGCCTCATCGACCATATTGGCATATCGATAACAAGACGCTTGCTGGTAGCGTCCTCGGTAGCGCTCCTGTATCGTGGTCGACATAGTAGCTACACGTTCAAAGTGAACTGCCGCTTGGGCGTATTTCTTGTTGGCAACGGCATCGTAACCAAGGCGATTGGATGCCAATGCGACATATCGCCCCTCGCGGTAACGGTTCACCACTCTGTGAAGCACACGTTTCGCCTCATCGAGAGAACCCAAATAATAATAAGATTCCCCAAGGTAATAAAGCACTGCCGCAGCATTTGGGTGATTCGGAAACCGCTTAATGTAATTCTGTAACCGTGGAATGAGTCGGCGATATGAAACATTACGATTTCGCTCGTCTTTGTTGGCATTAGCCTGGTTATAAAGGTGCTTACAAAACTCGAACTGGTCCGTTGCAGGATCGGCTATTAATGGAGCATTCTGCGCACACAAAGGTGCCAATGCCATGGCGGCAGTGAAAACAATAATTAGGTAACGCATGGGAAAAAAGACTGTGAAAATGAAGCAGCGTGCAAGGCATGTGATAACTATATCAAGGAGCGGCAAGTTTGGCGGCTAAGCTAACGTTTTTGACGCCTGCTTTTTGGCACAATTCCAGCCCGCTAATCACTTTTTGATGGGGTGTTTGATTGGCGGCCTTGATCACAACCGCTTGATTAGGGGTCATAGTAACCTTGGCTCTAAGTAATTCATGCAGCTGATCTTCTGTGATTTTTTTACCACCTACCGTAAATGAGCCGTCTACATTCACCACGATAACAACTCCAACCGGTGCAACACGCGGCTCAGCCTGAGCTGGCATCGCCCCCACCATTTCAAGTGCCTCTACCTGCATCTTCTGGTTCTGAGCCTCTACCCTATTCTCCACGCCAACAAAAAAAAACCCACCGATGACGATAGTTATAATTTTGAAGGGTAGGGGAAGAAACATAAATAGTGAATAGCTCATACTCATCGATTTTGTGGATTATTTTTGATTACGTTGGACTTGGGTAGCAAAAGAAATGTTAGGTATCCCCGCTTTTTGACACACGTCCACGACTTGAACGATTTTTTCGTAATCCACTTTAGCATCACCTCGGATGCGGATGGCTTGGTTATCGTGCACAGCAGCGATCCGGTTGAGCTTGGCAAATAGCTGCTCCTGAGACATAACTGTGCTATCTACAACCACCTCACCATTCTCGCGCACATTAATGATAATCTCTCCCACCGTTTGCCGTGCGTTAGCTCCTTCCTCAGCAACAGGAACAGATACGTTTAGCTCGCGCTCACTTTGCGAGAACTGCATCGTAGCGATAAAAAAAATCAACAGTAGAAAAACCACGTCAATCATCGGTGCCAACGGGAAGGCGGCAGCATCGGGCTCTCTAACTTGAAATTTCATCTTTTAACTGGTGATGTGTGTCAGATGTTATGCACATCTGGCGTGTCGTTGGATGGCCGAGACATTGGCACAGGCATCATGTCTGGATCATTATCTCCATATTCCCTGTGTCTAGCGTGGGCGTCTCTACGTTGATTGTCATCATGTCCAGATGCCTCACCTGCATAAAGAGGTGTTGGTGCGTTACCGCCACGACGGTTGTATTGCGCAGCAAGGAGTGCCATCAGATGGGTTGCCGCTGCTTCGAGTTCAGCAAGGTATTTCTGCACTTTACCACGAAAAAAGGAGTAGAAAATGACTGCTGTGATACCAATAACCAACCCACTCGCTGTAGTTACCAACGCTTGGTAAACGCCCTCCGCGAGTTTATTGGCATGCACTCCCTCGTAATTGCCACTAGCAATTTCCATAAACGCTCGGATCATTCCGATGACTGTACCCAATAATCCTGCCATTGGTGCAATCGTACCCACATCGTTTAGATAACTAATACGCTGAGTTAGTATCCCAGCTTGACGTGATCCTTCTGCTTGTGCCACCTCACGAACTTCTTTGATGTTAGCACTGGTATTCTTGGTCATGAAATCCAAGGTTTTTTCCGTGATACGGGCGATGCTCTGACCCTGCCGATTACAATGAGCAACAAGACCCAAATAATCACGTTTTCTAATCAGAGCCTCGGCCGCATTCATGAACTTATCACTGACTACTGAATTCCTGCGTATGGTGATAAAGTACAGCATAATGAGCACCGCCGCAATAACGGAGAGCAGCGCGAGTGGATACATCATAAACCCACCCATGGATAAGATTTCAAGGACATCCTTATTTTGATCGTTGCCGGGCACCTCAGAAGCCCCAGCGGCCAGAGTAGCTTGGGTCAAGAGCCACAACAAAATGACCACAGGCGAGAAAATCAGTTTGGTAACGTTCATAAATTTGATTTAACAAAGATTATAACCCGAATTTGTTCAGGCGCAAGCGTGGTAAATCCTTCTTAGACAAGTCTTTTCTCTCTTCACAGTGGCGACTTGCGTGCCGTAAGGGCCTCTGTGAGAGTTATAGTAAAGATTTTAAATCAAGTGAATTAGTTCCTTTATCGCCGAAATTTTAAAATAGCATCAGCAAATCCGATACCAATGCCTGCCATCACCTTACCGGAGCCAAGATAGTGGAACTCTGCATTGGAGATCCCTATTTGCAGCTTCTTGAGCTCAAGTTTAGTAAACTCGCTTTTACGAAATTTCTCCCTAAGAATCTGCATTGCAGCCCCCTTTAATTTTTCCTCAGATTGTATCTTTTTAAGCTTCCTGCTGACGTTGCCATCCCTCAGTTTCAGTTCAGTTAATTCCGCGTCCCAGTATTTCTCTGTGAGCACAGCTGTTACATTACCCGTGAATTCTGCCATTGCCGCAGGTGCAGCCATCGCGTCACGGAAATTTTGATGGATTGCAGCATAGCGCTTTTGACCACCCTCATATTTATTCGTTGGACCACCTGCTCCCATGACACCAATGACAAAAGGTAGATTTGGTGCGGATAGGTCTTTCCTAATATCCCGAATGAATTGGGCCATAACCTTTGAATAATCACTATAACCTCCTTTTTTATCTCGATTGGGGTAAACATTGCGATTCACCATGTCATTCCAACCTTGAAACCATACAAGACCAGCTAGATCATAACCCTGACTTTTTTTGTAGTCTGGGTAAACTCTAGAAATATTCGCCAAAACATCCTTCACGTGCGCAATGGTCAGTCGATAGTAGTGACCCGATTCTTTCTCGTTACCTTTGTAGACTCCTGCGCTCGGTGGTCGAAAATCTGAATATAGGCTCTTACCACCCCACGCGGCCTTGATAATTAAAATAGGTTCGTTGAACCGCTTCCCTAGTGTCATCCCAAAAGCTAATTCCGGACCAATTTTTGTTTCATCAGCACCAAAACCAACAGTAAGAGCCCCCTCTTTTAAACCTTTTGCCGATAGGTAAGACATTCGAACATCATTAAAAACCTTGGGCGATCCTTTCCGGTCTTGCAGATCTCTCAACCATGGTGCGGTCATCGGATCCATGCCTATATGCTCCATAGTGGTAATTTTTGCATGCCCCTGCATGTTGGATTGACCAACGAGAACAAAAACCTTGAGCGGTTTTTTACCCGTAGCAGCAACCCCATGTGTTGTAATCAGTAGACTAATTACACATAACAGCTTGAGTAAACGACTTATCAGAAAAGAAAGGTGATTCTTCATATCACTTGATTTACTGTGCATCCGCACCGATTCTTCCATCGATTTAAGTAATGCAACACTCAAAGCCTAAGTTAAAACTACAACAAACCCCCCACAAACCCGGGGTTTACTTGATGAAGGATCGTCTGGGTGGAATCATTTACGTCGGAAAAGCAAAAGATCTTAAAAAGCGTTTAGGTAGCTACTTCACGCCGTCCCGAAAAATGCGATCGGATGTAAAAACACGAGCATTGATCGATAGTATATGCGACTTTGATTTCCATGTGGTCAAAAATGAACAAGAATCATTTATCCTTGAGAGCAAACTCATCAAGCAATACCGCCCACGATACAACGTCAGCTTGCGAGACGACAAACGCTTTTACATGGTCAAAGTGCAACTTGATGTTCCGCTGCCGCGCTTTGCTCTAACACGATTAAAAAAGAACGATGGTGCACGCTACTTCGGACCGTTCGTTCATTCGGTAGCACTGAAAGCCACACTGGAATGGCTCAATAGGGAATTCGGATTGCGCACCTGCCGACCCAAACAACCGGGAGACCATGAATATCGACACTGCCATGCCGATATTATCAGAAAATGCTGCGCTCCATGTGTGGGTAAAATTTCTGAGCAAAAATACCGCCAACGAATCGATGAAGCCATTAATCTGCTGGAAGGTAAAGGCAAGGGCAACCGCCTAAATGGGCTTCGCGAACAAATGAATAAAGCTGCAGAAAAACTAGATTTTGAAAAAGCAGCAAAATTACGAGACATCATTGATAATCTCGAAAAAACTCTGAGTCCAACACGCAGCTTTTCTCGCGGCAGAGGCGTCCCCAGCACCGTGACACCAACTGAGGACTTAGTAGAGCTACAAGATGCGCTCTCCCTACCCGACCCGTTACACATCATGGAATGCTTTGATATTTCCAACGTTTCGAATAATCATATCGTAGCATCCATGGTTCGTTTTGTTAATGGCATACCTGACAATCAAGGATACCGGCGCTACCGAATCAAAACCGTTCAAGGACAAGACGACTTCGCAAGTATGGCAGAAGTAGTTAGAAGACGATACTCAAGAATCCTGTTAGAAAATAACGTGCCTAATTCTAGTAATCAAGAACGTCCTCTCGATGCTCTTCGCAGGCTCGCACGCGAGGGTAAATCACCACTACACATTCCTAACCTTGTGATTGTCGATGGAGGCAAAGGGCAGTTGGGCATGGCTGTAAGAGAACTGACACGGCTCGGGCTAGATGACCTCCCTGTGATTGGTCTCGCCAAGCAACACGAGGAAATTTTCCGTTACGGAAGCACTGAACCGCTCAGATTACCGCACGATACTGGCGCGCTAAAACTACTCCAGCGAATCCGAGACGAAGCACATCGGTTTGCCAATAACTACAACGAGTTGTTGCTCCGTCGTCGCGTTCGCGAGAGTCTATTAGACGATTGCCCTGGTATGTCTCCAAAACGTAAAGAGGCCCTGCTTAGACGATTTGGCTCAGTTAAACGTATCCGAACTGCTTCCTTGAAGGAACTAGAATCCGTGCCAGGCATCGGCAAAAAGACAGCCGCTCATATGCACTCTTGGCTACAACAAAAAAAATAATTCCTCCACTAGCGTAATCTAATAACTGATTTATCCGCACAGACATCAAAAATCTGCGCCTATTGGCTTAGGTGTGAGAGATTCTTGGCGAGCTTGTGTAAGCTCCAGATGGAACAATTTCACCGAGAGAATTGAAAAACATTCAGGATGCCGCGTGTTCTAGAGCACGTTGCTTCATTTGAGTAGCCATCAGATTAAGCGCATTAGCACGGGTGGGTGCGAGATGCTCCTTGAGACCCGTCTTATCAATAAATGACATATCCGCTTGGAGGATAGCATCTGGTTTCTCGCCATCAAGAACCCTGACAAATAACGCAATCATCCCTTTGGTGATCAGAGAATCTGAATCAGCTTGGTAATGCATCACCCCATCTTCAAAACCTGCATCTAACCATACCTGCGATTGACAACCTTTAATCAGACGGTCTTGAGTATGTTTTTCTTCATGCATCAAGGGCAACTTTTTACCCAGCCCTATGACGTACTCATAGCGCTCGGTCCAATCCTGGAAAAGCCCCAGCTCGTCAAGCAACTCAAGTTGTTTTACCGCGATACTCATCAACCCTCTTGTATCATTGGTAGGATACGCGCCACGCGCTCCTTCATTTGTTTACCCGGCTTGAACTTCACCACTGCGCGTGGCGGAATCTTCATGTCTTGACCCGGGTTTTTGGGGTTACGTCCCACCTTACCTTTCATTTCGCGCACTTGGAATGAACCAAAATTCCGCATGACCACCGCATTACCTTTAGCAAGCTCGCCGGTGACGGTGTCTAGTAGAGTCTCAAGGACATTAAGAACCTCTGCCTGGTTCAGTCCGGTTTTATTACTAAGCTTGGTTACGAGGTCGCGTTTGGTTACAGTTTCCATGGTGTGAGTAGAAATCAGGTAGTTTGATCAATCAAATTAGTTAGTGCCTGTTCAAAACCACAATATAGTGAAATTGTCCCGCAAAAAATGTTCCTAATTGCATCCTTGCCGTCTCAGTAAACTCATCGGAGTACTGTATCCGCGTGTATGCATTCCAACTTGAATATTTTTTAAATCCAATTCACTCATACTTGGTAGTTAAAATTTGCATCAATGCAAAATTAGGCTTGCTGCCTAGATAAGCGATCTCGGTGACGTTTTGTCCATCAACAGCATGCGCTCTGTGATGGCGATTTCCTAATACCAAACAACCCATTTTTTATGTAATATACTCACAATGAATGTTTTTTGCATGATTTTTCGCTTGCTTCGTCTCACACACTGCTCGAAGCTGTCTGAGCGCTAGAGGGATTTCAGGTGGCGCATCACACACACACACACAC
>DPWT01000275.1 GCA_003527555.1 Verrucomicrobiales bacterium
AGCTCCAGAGACATCAAGAATCACACGGCTATCAAGTTTAGAGGAAACCTGAAAAGCAATCCGACTCGGTATATTGGCTTTAATAATACCCGTCACCACATCCGCACGTGGCGTTTGAGTGGCAATGATTAAGTGAATACCAGCAGCACGTGCTTTCTGCGCGATACGCGCGATATTCATCTCCATATCAGCTGGTGCAGTCTGCATCAAGTCAGCAAGCTCATCAATGATGATGACAATGTAAGGAATTCGATCAGGGATTACCTCTTCTCCCTCATCGTCATCAAGCGCAGCAGGCCCCAGCTCTCCATCCGTGAGCGCCTGAGCAATCGATTCGATGTGCTCGGCGTCATAATTTTCTTCCTCTTCCTCGGAGTTCTCCTCATCACCATCGGTGACTTCTTTCTCCGGAAGCTCACGCTCATTGAATCCGTCAAAGTTACGCACACCTTCCTCTGCAAACATTCGGTAGCGACGTTCCATTTCATTCACCACCCACCGAAGTGCTGCGATAACTTTATTCGGATCAGTGACCACTGGGACTGCAAGATGAGGTAGGACATTATACATCTGCATCTCCACAACCTTGGGATCCACCATGATAAAGCGCAACTCGTTCGGACTAAACTTAAATAGTATGCTAGAAATAATGGAGTTGATACAAACCGACTTACCAGATCCTGTGGCACCAGCAACCAACAGATGCGGCATTGCAGCGAGATCTCCAATTACCGTATTCCCATAAACGTCTTTACCTAAAGCAAGTGGGATTTTTTTCTTAGCACTGCTGAATGCAGGATCTTGAAGAAGTTCGTGCAAAGGCACGGCAACTTTTTCGTTGTTAGCTATTTCAATACCAACGGTGTCTAACCCAGGCACAGGAGCAAGAATATTAATACGCTCGGCTTTAGTCGCACGCGCGATATCTGCTTCAAGCTGTGTGATTCGACTAACTCGTAATCCAGGGCTAGGATAGACCTCATAACGGGTAATCGTCGGCCCACGTGTTATATTTCCTGCCGTCACCTCTACACCAAATGCTTTGAGGGTATCTACGATTATGTTTTGCGTTGCGACTAACTCAGATTTATCAGCCTCTACTCCAGGCTCTTCATGCTCCGGAATATCTAACAAATCAAATCCAGGCAACTCGTAATTCTCAAATTCATCGGTACTTAGCGCTGTATGTTCTGGCCTTTTCTTTTCAAAAGGTTTGGCACCAATCTCTGCGTTAGGCTTGCGTCGCTGTGAGGCATCGATAATTTGTGGGGTAGGTATTTCACGAAGCGGTAATTCGGCCTGAGGATCATCATCCTCTTCAGGTTTTTCTTTAATCGACTTTGTCTCTGCCGCCTTTTTCTTCGCCGGCGACTTAGATTCTGCAGGTTTCGAACCGCTTATCTCAGCCAGCCGCTCATCACGCTCAATCCGTCGCTTCTCACGAGCGCTTATTTTTTTAGACGCCTTTTCTTTTAGCTCCTTACGCGCGCGTAACCACTCGATGAAATACTGGTATGAGCCACGACAAAAATGAATTGGATGCAGGCCAGTTAGTAAAATCAAACTGACCAAGTAAATACAAACAAGAACCAATAAAGCACCCGTCTTATTCAGTAAGGCTTCAAGGAATCTAGCTCCAAGAAAATATCCGAGTTTACCACCAGGGCTTATAATATGGATACGATCCGACCAATCCTGCAAGATCAGATTCTGAACCGACAACAAGGCCGCGGCACTAACTGCAAAGATTCCACACCCTAACCAAGTCCGCCATTTAGGCCGAGCATCAAAAAACAACATCGCTATGCCCATCCATAGCAAACAAATGGGTAACAAATATGCGGCAGCACCAAATGCCCACAAAAAAGCATAACCCAGACAAGCTCCGACCGGCCCGATCCAATTCATCTTATTACCAGCCCATAAATTTACCAAATCACTTGGTGCATAGGAAACTAAAGACAGCAACAGTAAGATGCTACTACCACAAATCAAAATGCCAACGACCTCGTTAGGCCAGGGCTTATTGTCATTTGTCTTATTACGGGGCTTATTGCGGGATGCAGCCATGCTATAAACGGTAAAACGGACAGTCATCAAAAATTATCTGTGCTGGTGCACTTCAAGATGCTGATTGTCATAGCATTCCTTAGCCGAGAGCCTATGGCAAGATAAAATCCGCTGATTCTGACATTCAAGATATGTAAAACAAATGAATTGTATTTGGTGTTTGGAGTTTAGAATCAGGAATTTAAAGAAAGCCTATGCGCTTACTGCTTGTATTTCTCAAAGAACCAATCCCCGGCAAAGTAAAAACGAGACTAGCCAAAGACGTCGGTGAAGATACGGCCGCCCTTTACTATAAAGCAATAGTTGAAGTGCTATTAAAACAACTCCGCGGGCTGGAAAATTGTCGAATTAGATTCTGCTTCACCCCCGACGATGCCGAGGAAGCGATACGCTTCTGGCTATTACCTGAAATGGGAGCTACATCCAGCGATACCGAGGGCCTTTATGTGGCTCCAGTCTTTACCAGCAAGCAACTGGATCATCAGGAGATCGATTTCCGAGCTCAGGGCCAGGGAGACCTTGGGGAACGCATAAATAATGCTTTTACAGAAGGTTTCACCGATGGCTATTCATCGATTATCGTTATTGGGTCTGACTGTCCAGCCTGTGGTGCACGCTGGCTTAATACAGCTTTTCCCCGACTTGAATCAAAACCGCCTAGTGAAGGCATCATCGGCCCAAGTCACGACGGGGGTTACTATCTTCTGGGGCTAAAATCCCCCGCCCCATTTCTATTCGAAGATATTTCATGGAGCTGCAAACATGTGCTCGCAGCAACTCATACTGCTGCAAAAAATAACCAGTTCACACTCACGCAGCTCCCACCTCTAGGAGATGTCGATCATCTTGATGATTGGAATACACTTCTCGCCAGCCCTCTTGGAGCAGCAGTCAACAAAGTGCTAGAAAAAAACTTTGGAGGAAACGGCACAGCCTCACTCGACACATGAAAATCTTTGACTAACAATCACTGACATCTATAAAACTCGCCACCATGATAATAATGACGCAAAATTACAAAATCTTTCTTTTTTGCCTAGTTGCAACATCAGCCCTTTTGTTCAGCGGTGATAGAGCATTAGCTAACAAAACCCTGAAGAAGAAACCCAACATACTCTTCATCGCAATTGACGATCTAAACGATTGGATAGGCTGCCTAGGAGGGCACCCACAGGCAAAAACACCAAACATCGACCGTCTTGCTGCTAGAGGAGTGCTGTTTGCAAATGCCCACTGTCAGTCACCGGTCTGCAACCCATCACGGGCCAGCATGATGACCTCACTCTATCCCGAGACTTCAGGAGTGTATTTTCTAGGCCCCGATCTCAGCCAGTCACCTGTAGCCGTTAAAAACACCCTGCTGCCACGCCGATTTGAAAAAGAAGGCTACTACGTTTCAGGTGCGGGCAAGATGTTTCATGGCAGCCAGAACAAGAAATACTGGCCCAACTACGGCGGTTCATTTGGAGGAGTTGGACCCTACCCAAAAAAGAAACTCACTTCATTTCCGGGTCATCCACTCTGGGACTGGGGCGTATTTCCAGAGAAGGATGAGGAAATGCCCGATCACAAAATTGCAGCATGGGGTGTAACCGAGTTAGAGAAAAAACATGACAAACCGTTCTTCATAGCCACCGGATTTATGAGGCCGCACGTACCACAGTATGCACCGCAAAAATGGTTCGATATGTATCCTCTCGACACCTTGCAGCTGCCAAAAGTCATTAACAGCGATCTAGGTGACTTATCAAAATACGCCATCAATCTCACCCGACTCAAACACGTCGCCCCGACCCATGAGTGGGTTCTAAAAAACGACGAGTGGAAACCTCTCGTACAGTCATACCTAGCCTGCGTCAGCTTCGTCGACCACCAAGTTGGCACGGTCCTTGATGCACTCCAAGCGAGCCCATACAATCATAACACCTACATCATACTCTACAGCGACCACGGTTTTCATCTGGGAGAAAAAGAGCGCTGGGCCAAACGTAGCCTCTGGGAGGACAGCACTCGTGTTCCTATGATTATTGTCGGTCCAGGAGTTGCCAAAGGTAAAGTCTGCACCAAACCGGTGGAACTACTCGACATTTACCCAACTCTTCTTGGCATTTCCAAACTGAAGCCGGATTTAAAACTCCAGGGCAACTCACTGGAACCCCTACTGAAAAATCCAGCTGCCGAGTGGCCGTATTTAGCACGAACAAGTTTCGGCCCAAAGAACGTTGCCATCCGCTCTGAGCGCTACCGCTATATTCGTTACAATGATGGCACAGAGGAGTTTTACGACCAGTCGACAGACCCTCATGAGTGGAATAACCTCATCAATCAGCCTAAATTTGCCAATCAGATCAAACAGCACCGCGACGCATTGCCAACAAATTACCACCCGCTACTTGGAGCCAAGTCAACAGGTCACAAGACGTTCGAAGCAAGCCACATAATCAATCATAAAAAATGAAACAACTCTCACTGCTAATTACAATTTTAGGAATGGCAGCACTCTACTGCTATGCTGACAACTCAAAACGCCCGAACTTTGTATTCTTCATCGCCGATGACATTTCACAGGACGATTTCGGTTGCTATGGTCACCCGATAATAAAGACGCCATATATCGATGCCTTGGCCGCAAGCGGCATGCGCTTTGAAAACGCCTACCTAACAACAAGCAGCTGTAGTCCCAGCCGATGCAGCATCATCACCGGCAGATATCCACACAACACAGGCGCCCCAGAACTCCATGTAAAACTACCAGATACACAAGTCCGTTTTCCCGAACTACTCAGAGAAGCTGGTTACTACACGGTCCTCTCCGGTAAAAATCACATGTTTAGCAAAAACGACCGAGCCTTTGACAAAATCACTCGCGGCGGAGGGCCCGGGCTTTCTGATGACTGGGAAGATCACGTGAAGAATCGCCCCAAGGATAAGCCTTTCTTTTTTTGGTTTGCCTCAGCAGATGCACACCGTGGCTGGGCTTTCAGTGAGCATGCACCCAAATACCCCATCGATGACATCGTCATCCCCCCTTACCTCGTCGATACCAAAGTAACACGTGAAGACCTCGCCGGCTACTACCACGAAGTAAGCCGCTTTGATAACTTCATTGGAGTGATCACTGAGGAACTCAAACGACAAGGTGTCTTGGACAACACCATCATCGTTGTCGCCGCGGACAACGGCCGGCCATTTCCACGCTGCAAATCACGCCTATACGACAGCGGCATCAAAACTCCATGGATAGTGCACTACCCAGAAATGATTCAGAAACCATCCGTGACCAATAGCCTCGTCAGCGTTATCGACCTAAGCGCCACATGCCTAGAACTAGCGGGTATTAAAAAACCGGAATGCATCCAAGGGCAAAGCTTTTTACCCATCCTCAAAAACCCGGAAACCGAAGTCCGTCAGCTGGTTTTTGCCGAACACAATTGGCACGTCTACCAAAACCACGAGCGTATGGTGCGTTTCGATAACTTCGTTTATATAAAAAATAATTATCCAAACCAGCCGAACCTCTGTTACGAGTCGGACGATCACTATCCCGCTGGCAAAGAGCTGTGGAAGGAACACGCCGCAGGGAAAACAACCCCTCAACAGCAGCAGGTTTTTGCTAACCCATGCCCAGCTGAGGGA
>DPWT01000238.1:0-2062 GCA_003527555.1 Verrucomicrobiales bacterium
TCCCCGTAAACTTCCTGGTAGTAATCGACAAGGTCCATCTTGTTGTCACACACTACGATATGCTGAATTCTCAGCAGGCTCGCGATGAATGAGTGTCTGCAAGTCTGCTCAATCACCCCTTTACGCGCATCCACGAGGATGATGGCGAGGTTAGCCGTCGAGGCACCTGTTACCATGTTGCGTGTGTATTGAATATGGCCTGGGGTGTCGGCGATAATAAACTTACGCTTGGGAGTGGCGAAGTAGCGATATGCTACGTCAATGGTGATTCCCTGCTCACGCTCTGCTTTAAGCCCATCAGTGAGAAGTGCCAGATTCACGTGCTCATCACCTCGCTGTTGACTCGATTGCTCGACAGCCTCCATCTGATCATCGAAGGTGTTTTTAGAATCATAGAGAAGGCGGCCAATAAGGGTAGATTTGCCATCGTCAACACTGCCTGCCGTCGTAAAACGGAGTAAGTCCATATCAAGATATCCGGATGTATCCGCTGGTTCCACTGTGGATGTATCGTTTGAGCTCATGCTAAGTAGTATAAAATTATTTTTTTAGATCTAAAAGTAACCTTCTTTTTTCCGGTCTTCCATGGCGGTTTCAGACCGTTTGTCATCTGAACGAGTTCCTCGTTCTGTCTGGCGAGCAGAGGCCACTTCTTGGATAACAGCATCGAGGTCAGAAGCAGCTGATTCAACTGCACCTGTGCATGTCGCATCCAATGGTACGGAAACGAACTACTTTTTTCTCTACGTTCTCGTGTTCTTGTACCGTTACAAAATCTGTCACAGCGAGCAGCGAACCGTTGCGCTCAAAAACTTCACGCTCATGAGAAAAGTAGATATTCGGCAGCTCAATATCTTCTTTTTTGATATACTGCCACACATCCATTTCAGTCCAGTTCGAGATAGGAAACACTCGGAAATGTTCGCCGTGATGTTTGCGGCCATTTAAAATATTCCATAATTCAGGGCGCTGGTTTTTTGGATTCCATGTACCAAAGTCATCACGATGTGAGAAAAATCGCTCTTTCGCCCGAGCCTTTTCCTCATCGCGCCGACCACCACCAAGTGCAGCGTCGAACTGGTTCTCTTCAATGCCATCCAACAGTGTCACGGTTTGAAGTCCGTTACGGCTGGCATTGACACCTTTTTCTTCCGTGACGCGACCATCATCGATTGATTTTTGCACACTTGCAACCACAAGGCGGGCGCCGATTTTCTCAACAAATTGATCACGAAATACGATAGTTTCAGGGAAATTATGTCCCGTATCGACATGCATCAAAACAAACGGAATCTTGGCTGGCCAAAATGCTTTGTATGCCAGATGAGCCATGACAATTGAATCCTTCCCTCCAGAAAATAGAAGTACTGGGTTTTCAAATTGTGCTGCTGTTTCACGTATGATGAAAATAGCTTCGGACTCTAAGTGCTCCAGGTGGCTAAGTGAGTAATTGGACATAAGTGAGTGTTTGTTTTACTTAAAATGAAATTTTTGAACGGATTGCTTCTAGCAAAATAAAGACACTATTCTCAATAGACTGCCCCTCTGTCTCGATCAACAGATCCGGTGATTGGGGTTCCTCAAAAGCGCTATCCTTACCTGTGAAATTCTTTAGCTCACCTGATGCAGCTTTGGCATAAAGCCCTTTGACGTCGCGCTGTTCGCACGCCTCATAACTCGCCTTGACGAACACCTCAAAGTAATCGTCACCGATGGTGTCTCGCGCCAAATCACGCAACTCATGACGTGGAGTAATTACCGATACAAAAGTGATGATTCCTTGCTCAGCAAATACACGGGCCATGTGCGAAACACGACGTATATTCTCACGCCGATCATCATCAGAGAAACCCAGGTTTTTATTAATCCCTGAGCGTAAATTATCACCATCGAGAATAGTCGTCATTCGACCCTGCTCATGCAAAACTTTTTCCACAGCATTTGCTATAGTGGACTTACCCGAGCCCGACATACCATACAGCCAGACAACTATCCCACGCTGACAGAGCAATTTTTCTTTGCTCTCACGCGGGAGTTGATGATCAAACTCAGGATGGATGTT
>DPWT01000238.1:2254-8198 GCA_003527555.1 Verrucomicrobiales bacterium
TAATGTCGTGTTTATCGGCGTATTTAATGTCTGTCTTTCTTCGCCAGAAGCTGGCGCGGCAATGCTTTGGGCTATGTGATCAGTTAAATCAAGTTTAAAATAAGTAACTGACCCAATTTAGTAATGTATTAGCTGTGCTACCGATAACGCGAGGTTTAGTTGATGTGGTATAATAGCTCGACGCCTCCGCCACTGGTCGATTAATCCCAATTGGATCAAAACCACGTGACGTATCAGATTCCTTGTATCGCCACGTAGGAAAAATGCCATGCGCGACTAGTGATATAACAACAGACATCACGTCTTTGTTCAATAAAAAATGAACAAATCCATTTTAAGCAAAAAAAATCCCCAGGTCGCGCATCTTGCGACTTGGGGATAAAATTAAGCTTTCTGCTGTTTATAAAGTTGCGAATTTGCGTTCAATCGCCTCAAAAGCAGCACTTTCAAGCACCTCATTCCCTATTTTATCAACAGCTTGTGCTGAAAAACCAAGAGCGATAAGTCGGCGTGCCTTGTGAGGAGGAATGCCACGTGCTCGGAGATAGAAAATTTCTTCGTCGCTAATGGTTGCCGAGGTGCTTCCGTGCGAGCACTTTACTTGATCAGCATTGATTTCAAGACCCGGCATAGAGTTGGCCTCGGCCGTATCGTTCATCATGAGATTGCGACATGTTTGATAAGCGTCCGTGTAGTGGGCGTCCTCATCTACTAAAATCAGACCAGAGAAAACTGTTTTAGCATTTTCATGGAGAGAATTTTTATAGAGCAGGTCACTATTTGTATGTGGTGCTGCATGATGCTGGAAAGTCCGCTGGTCGAACTGCTGCGTTCCAGAAGGAATCGAGCAAGAGAGCATATCAGAATGACCTCCCTCACCATTCAGCTTACTGAGTGATTCATTACGCGCCCACTGGGCACCGGTATTTAGTGTAAACGCTTTTGCTGTTGCACCGCGCTCCACCGTGGTTTCATTAATCTGAATGAAACGACTCGTTAGGTTTACCTCCTGCAAGGCGCAATAAGTTAGTCGTGAACCTTCACCGGCAATGAGATCGTTGACCGCGATGCACAGGCCGGCATCCTCATTATTCGCAGAACCAAAACGATCCAACACACTGACCTCAGCATTTTTTCCTGTGATGATCAATGTATGAGGAAAAGAAATTTTGTTAGATCCTGATAACGAATGATTTACCTCGATGGGGGTTTCAACAACCACATCATCTGGCACATACAAAAAAAGCCCGCCCTTGACGTTAGCTTTGTGTAAAGCGGCAAACTTTTCTGATCCTAGCCGAGGTGTATTCCGCATGAAATACTGCTGCAGAAGGTCACTGTGCTTTTCCAATGCCTCTTCAAAAGGCATACAGATTACGCCCTCTGGAAGATCAGGAATCGAGAGGGTAATATTCGTTTGATCTTCAGGTGTAAAACCCTCGAAATCAAGCTGCTTAATATTACCAAATCTCCATGATTCGATCTTACGTGTGGGCATGGGAAGAGATTCATATTCCGCTTGAGCGGCTTCCTGGAGCTCAGCAAACCAAGCAGGCGTTGTCATTGTCATCATAACTAGAATAAAATTTAGTGTTCAAATTAGCCGCTATCCAACGCTGCCTTCCATTTCAAGTTCCACGAGACGTTTAAGTTCTACGCTGTATTCCATTGGAAATTCTTGTGCGAGCTCGTTGATGAATCCGTTTACCGCGAGTGACATGGCTGCCGCTTCAGGAATACCACGCTGCTCCATATAAAAGAGCATTTCCTCACTGACTTGAGAAACACTCGCCTCGTGTTGGGTAACGTGCTGGTTACCGCGCACGGTAATCGCTGGGTAGGTGTCTGTTTTGCTGTGCGAGTTGATGAGTAGGGCATCGCACTCTGTGTTATTTTTACACCCCTTAAGATTTTTGGGAATGTGAACTTGGCCACGGTATGTAGAGCGGCCTTCACCGACTGAGATAGACTTAGAAATTACGTTAGACGTTGTATTATCAGCCGCATGAATCATCTTGGCCCCAGTGTCTTGATGCTGCCCATCGTTAGCCAAAGCGATGGAAATCACTTCGCCACGTGCGCGCTCACCCTTCATCACGACACCTGGGTATTTCATGGTGAGGCGTGACCCGATATTACAGTCGATCCAACGAATCTCTGCATCTTCGTGTGCCATGCCGCGCTTGGTTACGAGGTTAAAGACATTCGAGCTCCAGTTCTGCACGGTGATATACTGAATCTTGGCATCCTTCATTGCAACCAGTTCCACCACGGCGGAGTGCAACGTTGCGGTCTCAAATTTGGGAGCCGTGCAGCCTTCCATGTACATCACCTCAGATCCTTCATCGGCGATGATAAGAGTTCTCTCAAACTGCCCAAAGTTCTCTGAGTTAATCCTAAAGTATGCCTGTAGCGGATGCTTCACCTTCAGCCCTTTCGGGATGTAGATGAATGAGCCACCAGAGAAAACGGCGGAGTTCAGGGCAGAAAATTTATTGTCTCCCGTAGGAATCACTTTACCAAACCATGGGCGAAAAATTTCCTCGTGCTCTTTCAAGCCTTCGGTCGAGTTAACGAAAATCACCCCGTCCTTTTCCAGCTCCTCCTTCACATTTGAATAGGCAGCTTCCGAGTCATACTGAGCCTCAACACCGGCAAGGAAAGCGCGCTCTTGCTCGGGCACACCAAGGCGCTCGAATGTTTCCAACACCTCAGGTGGAACTTCGTCCCAACTACGTTTTGGCTTTTGACCATCGGACAAGTAGTAACGGATTTTATCAAAATCAATGTTTTCCAAATCCTTTGTCGCCCAGTTGGTAGGCATCGGTTTATCAAGAAATGTTTTTAGCCCCTTGTGTCGGAACTCACGTACCCAGTCGGGATCATCTTTGACGTTGCTGATGTAGTCAACGGTGTCCGAGGACAGACCCACACCGGCATCAAACTTATGATTTTCGGGGAAGGAAAAGTCACCTTTCGCTTGGTCCACGCTAATCGCGTCCTGGGTTTCCTGATCGATCGTAGAAGTATCGTAACTCATAAATATTTTTTGTTAAGTTTTGTTAGGAATTTACAAGTTCACCCTCTTTAAGAAAATCATAACCGCTTTCTTCAAGCTCAAGCGCAAGTTCTTTGCCGCCAGACTTAACGATCTGGCCGTCGCTCATCACGTGCACGTGGTCAGGCTGAATGTAGTCAAGTAGGCGCTGGTAGTGGGTAATGACAAGGAAACCACGCTCCTCAGAACGCATCGCATTGACACCTTTGGCAACAATCTTCAGCGCATCAATATCCAGACCCGAATCGGTCTCATCAAGGATACAACATTTAGGCTCAAGCATCATCATCTGCAGAATCTCGTTACGCTTTTTTTCGCCACCAGAGAAACCCTCATTGACTGCACGACTGGTAAACTTGCGGTCCATTTCCAGCACATCCATTTTTGAGTATAGGTTTTTGTAGTATGCAACTGCATCTAGCTCTTCCCCATCTGGCATACGTGCTTGCAGTGCCGCTCGGATGAAGTTGGCATTGGAAACACCAGGGACTTCAGCAGGATATTGAAATGCAAGAAACACACCCGCGCGGCTGCGCTCATCCACATCCATCTCTAGCAGATTCACCCCACCCATGGTGACCGTGCCCGACTTCACATCGTAGTCGTCATGACCGGCAATGATTTTTGATAGAGTGGATTTTCCAGAACCGTTCGGTCCCATGATGGCGTGGACTTCACCCTTGGGGATCTCAAGATTGACTCCCTTGAGAATTGGGGTTTCATCGATATTGGCGTGCAGGTCTTTAATGACTAAGCTCATTGGATAAGTGTGTTGTGATTGGTAATTAATTATTGGAAATTTTTCCCCGTAGGGTGATTTCGAGATTATCGATTTCGGCACCTTCAGGGAGGTCTAATAGATCAGATAGTTTGGCCCCCTTTTTAAGAGGTACATCGATGATCTTGCCCGATTCCTCGTCATGAAAATGACCGTGCTCGGTCAAGTTCGGACAGTAACGTGATGACTCGCGCTCAAAATTCACTTGCCTCACGGCACCGTGCTGAACCAGCGCCTCAAGGCAGTTGTAGACGGTTGCCAAAGAAATCGTAGGCATATTCTCCTTGGCGCGCTCAAAAACCTCCCCAGCGGTCGGGTGATCACGATAGCTCATCAGCACACTGTATACCTCACTGCGCTGGCGGGTCATACGCAGCCCATCAACGGTCGGACAGTCCTCTGCGTTGCATTTGGATGATTCGGTGATGTTATTTTTCATGAAAAATATGGTGGGTTAGCGATCGCGTGAGAAAGTTAGCTCGGATCACCCACCTTACAAGCTATTTTTAGAATAATTCTAATTATTGATTGAGCACCCTATCTGTTGTTACCATGCCATGGACATATTTGGCTAACCATGCAACGAAAAACATTCGTTAAAATGAGCATAATCATACGAAGAATCACCAATTATTACTGAAGATGACAATTATCGGCTCTCTACCTCTATAGAAGGCTAATCCCATCAACCCCTAAAACCGTATCTATAGCCCACTAAGATCAATAGACTACCTGTGATACAAAGGTTTTGTAACCTTTCCAAATTCTAGCACAATGGCTGATAATATTACTTCTGATAATTCAGGTTAATTTTCTTCCTACGTAGTAGGAATGACGTCGCTACGAAAGTTTTCTCTTTCCAAGAAGCTCTTCCAAGCGTAATGCCACCTTCCATGTCAAAGACGCTCATCATCGCGGAAAAGCCATCCGTCGCCACTGATCTATCCCGTGCACTCGCTAAAGCACCCGAAGTTGGGAAGTTCGAAAAAAAAGGCAGGGGGCGTGATATATACTTTGAAAACAATGACTTTGTCGTCACTTCAGCCGTTGGCCACCTCGTAGAACTTAAGATGCCCCAGGGTCCGATTGGGAAGAATGGCAAGCCGCGTAACCTTCCTTGGAACTTTGATGTACTGCCCGCTATCCCAAATAAATTTGAACTACAACCGATTGAGCAGTCCGAAACACGCCTCAAGCAAGTCCTGCGCCTCTGCCGCCGCAAAGACGTTGGCGACATCATCAACGCTTGCGACGCCGGCCGTGAAGGAGAGCTCATTTTTCGCTATATCCTTGAGCTCGGAAAAATTGATAAACCTGTCAAGCGCCTATGGATGCAATCCATGACCCAAGGCGCCATTCTTGATGCATGGAATACACTACGCAGCGATGAGGATATGCAACATCTCGCTGATGCCGCAAAGTGCCGCTCGGAATCGGACTGGTTGGTCGGCCTTAACTCAACCCGGGCCCTCACCTGTTTCCGCTCCCGTCACGGTGGTTTCAATATAACCGCCGCAGGTCGTGTGCAGACCCCCACACTTGCCATCCTTGCGCGCCGTGAAAATGAAATCCGCGAGTTTATCCCCGAACCCTACTCTGAAGTCCATGCCGATTTTACCGTGGAAAAAGGCGAATATGTAGGGCGCTGGATCAACGAGAACTGGAAACGTGATCCTAAAATCCCCCATTCCCGTGCCGAACGCATTTGGAAAAAGGAAGATGCTGAGGCAATTCGCACACGTTGCGAAGGACAAACTGGTACCGTCAGCGAAGAGCAAAAACCTACCAAACAAGCATCACCACAGCTTTACGACTTAACAACACTTCAGCGCGAGGCATCCTCACGCTACGGGTTCTCTGCCAAGCGTACTCTCCAAGTCGCCCAAGCACTGTATGAAAAATACAAAATGCTCACCTACCCACGGACCGATTCCCGGTACTTGCCGGAAGACTACCTCGGTCAAGTTCATGAAACTGTCGGCTCCATCGCCGAACAAGGCGGTGAGCTCGGAGCACATGCCCGCCATGCCGTGTCAGAAAAACTTATCGTGCCAAGCAAGCGCGTCTTTAACAATGCCAAGA
This sequence comes from Verrucomicrobiales bacterium, assembly GCA_003527555.1. Classification (GTDB taxonomy): domain Bacteria; phylum Verrucomicrobiota; class Verrucomicrobiia; order Verrucomicrobiales; family Akkermansiaceae; genus Oceaniferula. The sequence continues at coordinate 8,173 of DPWT01000238.1, forward strand.
TCTCCGATCACTTCGCCATCATTCCT
>DPWT01000277.1 GCA_003527555.1 Verrucomicrobiales bacterium
ATGATTTGTGTGCCTTTTCATGAATGCGCAATCTTGCAGACTATTTAATCCTTACTTCAAATATAAATTATGTTCAGAATTCAACTATCATCTTGTCTGACTGCGGCCCTTGTTGCCACATGTGTCCATTCTTCATCTGTCATTGCGCAAAGTGACAAGCTGAACTCTGCCGGAAAAAAAATGGAAGCTGATTACAAAGCACAAATTAAAAATTTAAAGGCAGAGTTAACTCGGAAACTGTCCAGTTTTGATGCGGCTGACATAAACGCTTATGAAAAGGCTCGCGATGCTGAAATTAAAGCACGCAAAGTCTTCGAGACCTACAATAGTGGCATTAAGGGGGGAGTAAAGAAAGCTGAAGGAATGGTCAGTCATGCAAAAAACAAATGGATTCGGGGCGCGGAGCATAACATTCGTCGGGTTGAAAAAGATCTCAAGAAAGCTAAGAATGCTAGCCAACGAAAAAAGCTCCAAGCGGAGCTGGCAAAGTGGCAGAAGAATAAACAAGACGGTCTCGAAGCCCTTGCCGAGCGGCAAAAAGCCCTAGAGTTGGCGAAGAAAGCCAAAACCGATGGTCCACGCTTAATTAAGCAAGCGACAGCCGCTCTCGCAAAAGCCCAAGCTAATACAGCAAAAGTTTTGAAACAGACAGGTTTGAACGAGGTTCTAATGGGTGGTGCTCTCGACGGTAAACTCGCCAAGTATGTGATCCTTCAGGAAGCCACTCCGACGGCTCTTGCCTTATTTGCACAGAAAGATCGAGCCCATATGGCATTGGTTAAACAACTGCTGGCCAATGATGATTTGATGGTGCAGATGCTGGTCAATGATGGTGCTGAGCGAGCAAGAGTTGGGCGCAGTCAAGGCCCAGCTCAATACGGACCGGCGATGAAGATTTATTCAGATATTCTCAAAGCCAGTGCTAAGGCTAAAACTGGTGTGCTCCACGAGCTCGCTCTCGCCGTAGCGCTTGAGCATTCAGTGCCAAACAAACTGCGCGCAGCCGTGGCGGACACAGAAGCACCCGAATTTGTTAATCCAGTGAATCGCTACCTCACATACGAAAAGGCTTACACAGCGGGTGAGCTGGATCCTGCCTTTAAAAATTTCAATGCATGGGAACTGCGTCGTGTTGTGAATGGTGAAGAGCCGGATGAACTTATTAAGTGGGGTCGTAGTATGATGCGTAACTTCCGCCCCGAGCAAACGCGCGGTGATTACGGCTGGCGTTATGTGCGTATTGTGGTGTCTGATGTAAAATATGGATCTCAAAATGTTCCCCTTGACCGGCCCGAGCTGCAATTTTTTCAGAATATCATCATGAACGGGGGCGTTTGTGGTCGCCGCGCGTTCTTTGGTCGATTCATTCTCCGTGCCTTCGGTATTCCCACCATCGCTCGTCCAAGTCGTGGTCATGCTGCACTTGCGCATTGGACACCGGAAGGTTGGGTCGTTAATCTGGGCCCTGGCTGGGGTGGAGGTTTTCTCAAGGGTATTTACAAGAATGGTCGCGACTTCGTAGCGACCTCCCAAGCACGCACACAACGTTCGGCATATCTTGCTGTAAAGCGTGCACAATGGATAGGTGATGTATCTGGTGAGCCACGCGTCTATGGTATACATGGGGGCGGGAAACCAGAATTCTGGAATGCGATGTCACTACATCTCCAAGAGCGTATTATTGCACAATCTAATGCTAAAACTCTTGGAGCTCTCGGTACTAACCTCGGGGAAGCGGATGGTTCCTCGGTAAATAACAACCCGAATGCCTCATCTGAAAACCAGAAAGAAAAAATTAGTGTTGGCAGTAATGGCTCCATTACCATTCCGGCTGCTGCGTTCACCGCGGCTAATCGTAGTCAGGTGCAAATATCAAAAAGCCACGGCACAGGTATGCAGATATTTCTTCCACGTTTTTCTGCTGCAGGGCTTACTCTCTTGCGTGGTGGTACGTGGAAAAGCAGTGCTGTTGATTGTGGATCCGGCGCCCGACTGATTAGCTCTGGCTATGGCCGTTATGATAATTGGGGGCTTCGCGCAGCTATTACGGCACCTGCTGGTAAGGCCAAGCTTCCTCGCGAATTGAACCTTGATCTGGGTGATGGAGTGAGCATGCAGTTTGTTTACATAAAACCTGGCACCTTTACCATGGGTGGAGAGGGAGCCAAGCCCAGTAAGTGGATTGGTGCTGACCAGCCCAAACATAAAGTCACCATCAGCAAAGGTTTCTACCTTGGTAAATACGAAGTAACCCAAGAGCAATACGAGCACATCACAGGCAAGAACCCGAGCAGCAGAAAGCACCGCGATCCAAAGTATCCAGTGGATACTATCAGTGAAACCGATGCGGAGCGATTCTGTGCAGCATTAGCGGGCAAGACGGGCACAGAAGCGAGGTTGCCAACGGAGGCTGAATGGGAATATGCGGCACGAGCCGGCAGTTCACGCCAGTGGTTCTTTGGTAGTAAATCGGACAAGTTGAGTGACTACGCCTGGTTTAAGGACAACTCTGGGCTCAAGTCTCATCCTGTAGGTCAGAAAAAACCTAACCCATGGGGGCTGTATGATATGTATGGAAACGTATGCGAGCGTGTTGCAGACCGCTATGATATAAGCTTCTACAAGAAATCCCCCAAAGTTGATCCAATTGCCACTGGCGTGACTAAAACTTCCTCTACGAAATATGAAGTTAGTGCCAAGAAAGCAGGTAACTACGCGCTAAGCAGTAAGGTATGCACCTTAGGCTACGGTCAGCATCTGATGGTCTCCGTCAATGGTGGTGAGGCCATCAACATTGACTTACCCTACACATCCGGTGAATGGGGTAAGTCTTCAGCGGTGAACGTCAAATTGAGGAAAGGGGCCAATGTCCTCGAGTTTCACCGTATTGACGCCCCTCAGAGTGGCATTGCTGTCAAAGCGCACTATTTGACCGCTCAATAACTCATGTAAAGTCACTATGCTGCTTGTTTGAAGTATAAAAAATAAGCGGCGCGTTGATCACAAC
>DPWT01000054.1 GCA_003527555.1 Verrucomicrobiales bacterium
TTATTGAGTGTCTGGTAGAGTTCTGCGTTTTTAAGCAGCGCCTTGGTGGGAATACAGCCCCAGTTCAGGCAAGTGCCGCCAGCGCGGTCTGCTTCAATGACTGCAACTTTTTTACCGAGTTGGGCTCCGCGAATGGCTCCGACGTATCCGGCTGGACCGCCGCCAATGACTATGAGATCGTACATGGTGTGTAGGGATTTGTGTATGATTAGGTGCGATGCGTTCGCATCAGGTGGTAATCGTTGTGGGTGAGACGGGAAGTGGCAAGACGACGCAGCTACCGAAGATGGCATATGAGTTGGCCTGTGAGGAAGGAAAAGCGGGTCGGGTAGGCTGTACGCAGCCGAGGAGGCTTGCGGCTGCGACAGTTGCGCGCCGAGTGGCTGAAGAAATGGGCACAGGGCTTGGGGATCGAGTCGGGTATCAGGTGCGGTTTGTGGAAAAAGTGCAGGAGGAGACATCGATCAAGTTCATGACCGATGGCATTCTACTGGCCGAGACTCAGCGTGATCGTGATCTGAAGCAGTATGATACGTTGATTATCGATGAGGCGCACGAGCGGAGTCTGAATATCGATTTTATTCTAGGATATCTGAAGAACTTGTTAGGTCGGCGGAAAGACCTACGTGTGGTGGTGAGCTCGGCGACACTGGATGCTGGCATGTTTTCGGAGTATTTTGATGGCGCGCCGGTGGTCAACGTCGAAGGGCGAACATTCCCTGTGGAAGATCATTTTTTACCATCGGCTACGGAAGGTGAGGACCTATCACGCCATGTTACCCGAGCTGTGCGGTGGGTGACGGATTTGGATGCCGGCGGGGATGTTTTGATTTTTCTGCCTGGTGAGCGAGAGATCCGTGAGTGTGCGGATGTGCTGGAGGGGGAAAGTTTTCCCCGCACGGATATACTGCCTCTGTTTGCAAGGTTGGGGCTTGATGAGCAAGAGCGGGTGTTTAGAGTGGGTGGTTCTAACAGGCGTGTGGTGCTTGCCACGAATGTTGCTGAGACCTCGGTGACGATCCCTGGTATTGTCTATGTGGTTGATAGTGGGCTCGCGCGTGTCAGCCGATGGAATCCTAGCCGGCAAATCCAGCGGCTTCAGATTGAACAAATCAGTCAGGCGAGTGCGCGACAGCGACGCGGGCGGTGTGGCCGAATCTGTGAGGGTGTTTGTGTGCGCCTCTATGATGAGGAAATACTCAATACGGCTGATGAATACACAGATCCAGAAATACGGCGCAGTTCCTTGGCTGGTGTGATCCTGCGGATGAAGTCGCTCAATCTTCCCGATGTACGTGATTTTCTCTTTTTAAGCCCACCATCATCCAAGGCTATTAGCGAGGGACACCGAGCACTCGAAGAGGTGGGTGCTATGGGAAAGGATGGTAATCTGACGCGTATCGGCAGCCAGTTGGCTAGGCTTCCGTTAGACCCCAGAATGGGAAGAATGCTTATTGAAGCGCAGAGACGCAAAGTTCTCGACGCTGTTTTGGTTATGGTCGGCGGAATGAGTGTGATGGATGTTCGTGAGCGGCCACAGGAAAAACAGACCGAAGCTGATAAAGCACACAAGAAGTTTAACGATGCTGATTCTGATTTTCTCACACTACTTCATATTTGGTCAGCGATTGAGGCTTTTCGTGATAAGCGAAGATTTAAGCGAAACCAACTTCGCAAGTATTGTAAGCAGAACTTCCTGAGCTTTCGCCGGGTGCTGGAATGGGATCAGATTGTTTCCGAACTCAGAAGGCTTGTGCGTGACACGCTGAAAGTTGACTCACGTCCGCTTGCAGCTGAGCGCAAGCAGTGGGGAGATGAGGATGAGATACATAAGTCGTTGATGGCCGGTATTCCGATGCAATTTGGTTTCTGGGATAAGGAGAAACGCGCCTATCACAGTACGAATGGTCGTGAGTTTGCTGTTTTTCCGGGTTCGGGTCTCTTCGGGAAAAAAAACCCCGAGTGGCTACTGGCATTTGAACTTGTCGAGACCACACGCGTGTGGGCGCGTAAGGTGGCAATGATCGACGTGCGCTGGATTGAGGAGTTAGTTCCGCAGATGTGCCGATACCGCTATCATTCACCACGTTGGGATGAGCATCAGGGAGCCGTCTATGGTAAGGAGACCGTGCTATGCGGCGGGCTAAAAATCGTCGATAGCCGTAAGGTTTTCTATGGGCGGGTGCGACCTGAGGAGGCGCATGAGGTGTTTATCCGTGAAGCGATCTTAGGGAATGGATTACGGACTCGAGGTACATTCTTAGATCGGCTCGATGAGGTGCGTTATGAGGTTCAGAGTGCAGAGCACAAGCTACGCCGTGCCGGTGGGCTGTGGTCTGAGGAGGCAGTGTATGATTTTTTTTATGATAAGATTCCGGCGCATATTTGCACGGCGAAGGCTTTTCAGAAATGGCGTACTACTGGTGAGAATGAGGAGAAATTGATGCTTTCTGTGGCGGATTGTATCTGGGGTGAGATGGAGGATCTATCTGATTTTCCTGACTGTGTTTGGTGTGGTGATAAAAGCTATGATGTGAGCTATGCGGAAAATCCTGGTGAGCAAGCCGATGGTGTGATTTTCGAGGTTGGGGTAGATGAGATTGTTGATTTCCCTGACTACCTAACAAGTTGGGGGGTTCCCGGGATGCTTGACGAACGAGTTTATCTGCTTGTTCGAGCGTTACCGAAGACTCAGCGGCAGGCGTGTTCGCCAGCAAGAGATGCGGCAGCGGCATTTATTGATGAGTGGAAAGGGTGGGAGCCGTCCCAAGCTTTGAAAGTGGAACTGGCTGATTTTCTTAGCAAACGGAGTGGCCATCTGATTGAGGCTGAAATGTTTGATGAAGGACGTTTGCCCGCGAGCTATCGACCTAAAATTCGTGTCTGGAATGATGACGAGGAGGAACTGGGTTTTGGAGAAGATGCGGAGGGAATACGCCAGAAGCTGAGTGGTATGATGCGTGAGCGCCGTGAAATTCTAGTTAATGAAGAGTGGGAGATGACGGGAGGTGAAGGTTGGGACTTTGGCGATATTCCGGAAGTTACGGACGACGGTGTCTTTCCTGCGTTGGTTGATGAGGGCGAGACGGTGGGTATGCGAGCTTATCTCGACCGTGCTGATGCCCATGAGAGCCACCGTGCCGGATGCGTGAGGCTTTTCCAGATCGATCAGGCAAGTCAGTTGGATTACGTGCACCGTCACTTTCCTCTTGCGATGGCGGCAAAGATGATGTTGCCGATGATGGAGCGAACCAAAGGTGAAGGTATGGATCAGATGCTGCGTATCGCCTGCGAGGGTGCTATGGGAATGCCACTTCCGCGCTCGGCTGAGCAATTTCAATCCGCATCATCAAACGGAAAAGGTGAGCTATTTAACTGTGCGGAAAAGGTAGCGAAAGGATTTGAAGCGATAATCGATAGCCACCGTGTTATTACTGACTGGATCGAGTTACACCAGAGCGACCGTAACTTGGATGTCATTGCGAATGACTTGAGTGAAGAAATTGATTGGTTGCTAGGGAGTGATTTTATTTGGCGAGCTGGTTATGCCCGTTTCTGTCAATATGGGAGGTATTTCCGAGCGATGGAAGAACGTCTCAAGAGACTGCAAAGTTTACCCCAGATCAAGGATGATGAAAAACGCGAGCGAATCCAGAGACTTTGGAAGCCGTGGTTTGAGGTGTGGAAAGCAGATCCTAAGAATGCAGAAATTTGGCAGTTAGGTTGGTGGCTCATGGAATGGCGCGTGTCAGAATTTGCTCCAAGCTTCCCTCGCAAAATGAAAGTTTCTGAGAAGCGCATTGAGCAAGCGATGGCAGATCTGGACATTTCTATTTAGGTTGGGTAAGGTCTTATACATGAGATACGCATGCCTTGTGATGGGAATCCTGTTTGCATTGTTCACTTTTTGGCAATTCAATGATCTAGAGCAGTATGATACCGAGTGGTGGCAGGGTTGGGTTCTAACCTATGCCTTGTGTTCAATTATCTCACTGGTGACATGGGCAAAGGCTTTGCCGAGGTGGTTTTATTTCTCAATATCCATGGTGGCACTGGGAGTTGCTGTTTATTGGTCTCTTGGGATTGAGTGGCATAAGACAGTTCTTTATAATGAAACAAATCCCTCAGGAAACGAGAGTGGTGGGCTCATTATCATTGGGGCTTGGTTTGCTGTTCTTGCGTGGCAACACAAGGCACTTGGCTGCGGGAGTAATAAAGCTAACCGGTGAATCCAGAGACCACCAAGCAGAATGTCCAGCGCATTGCCCACGAGTTGGGTTTTGACGATTGTCGCATATCCCGTGCTAAGGAGGCAACTCATGCTGAGGAATACAGGCGGTGGGTAGCAGATGGTTGCGCTGGTGATATGAAATGGTTAGAGAGAAATATCGATCGCCGAGTAGATCCTGCTCAAATAATCGAACATGCCTCCTCTGTTGTGAGTTTAGCTCTTAATTATTTGCCTGCCAAAAATCATCCCGATGTGGACTACCGTATCGCTCGCTATGCCTGGAATGAGGACTACCACCATATCATTGAGGACAAGCTCAAGGAGATGAATTTGGCGATGGAGGAACTAGGGGGGACTCAGAGATACTACAGTGACACTGGACCTGTGTTGGAGCGGGATTTTGCCAATGATGCTGGTTTGGGATGGAGTGGTAAATCCACTGTGCAGATTCATCGTCGTTTGGGGACATGGTTTTTTCTGGCAGAGCTGATCACAACGCTCGATTTGCCTCCCGACGAACCATTTGGTGATCATTGTGGCAAATGTACGCGTTGTATTGATGCTTGTCCTACGGATGCGATCACCGAGCCGCACAGAGTCGATGCAAGACGTTGTATTTCCTACCTCACAATAGAGCATCATGGATCGATCCCGATGGAGTTCCGTAAACTCATAGGGGATAGGATTTATGGATGTGACGATTGTTTGGATATATGTCCGTGGAATCGTTTTGCACAGGTGAGTCGTGAAACGAGATTTCACGCTCGCCAGTCGGTATTTCAGTATCGGCTTAGGGATTTCCTTGCCATTGATGATGATGAGTTTCGTCGGTTATTTGCCAAGTCACCGATTAAGCGTATCAAGCGTAATAGATTTTTGCGTAACGTCTGTGTGGCATTAGGAAATGTTGGGGAGGAGGATGATTTGCCGGCATTGGAATGTGCTGTAAATGATAAAGATGTCTTGATTTCTGAGCACGCTGCATGGGCTGTTAGTGAGATTAAAAAAAGGGCGCAGCCGTAGCCGCGCCCTTTGGATGTTTATAGTAATTTTCAGTTTGAAACCACGAGTTTCAATTAAAAATACATGCGGTATGCAGTCCAGAGAGTGGTGGCGTCGGCATCACCTTTTGGAGTGTCGAGAGTTTCATACTCGGCGCCAACCATGATTTTGGAGTTCTGGCCGCAAAGATACCAGTTCAGGCCCGCGTAAATGCTGTGATAAGAGTCACCACGTCCGCTGTTAACATCGCCTCCATGGGCCTTTGCACGGAAGTAGCGGCTGTTTGTGCGGATACCTTCGTCCTCTTCGGAAGCCATATAGGTGTAGCGTGCTGCAAACTCAAGCTTGTCCTCGATGAGGTATGTGGATGGCATGATGACGAGGCCGTAGAAGTTACCTTCGCGGGAGGTTTTAGACTGGTAGTCACTGTCACCGTTGTCACCATAGACTGCATTCAGCATGAGGTTCCAGTTGGCGATCTGTCTCTCGTAAGCAAGCGATGCCACCCAGTGGTAATTGGCAAGTTCAGCATCTGGTTCCTCTTCAGAGCCATCTACATTGTAGAAGACGTCAAAGATAAGGGAGCCGTCACCAACCTCGTGTTGGGAGCTAAGGTAGAAAGCCGAACCCTTGCTGATGCTACCAAGCGCCTCGGACTCGTCCTGGCTGAAGTATCCGAGAGTTCCCTCCCAACTGCCGCGCTCAAGACCCAGAGAGAAACCGGTCCAACGGCCGTCATAGATCTTGTTGGAAAGCGGTGAGCGCTCGACAGTTTTGATCTTCTTGGAGGAAGTGTGGGATTCGTGACCGACCTTCACTTTGTGGCGGCCATACGTCAGGCTGACCTCGTCAAAGCCAGCCACATCTTTTTTGGAGTAGGAGAGCTTGAGCTGATCCCAGTTCTGGTAGCCGAATTCGCGGCCGCCACCATCTTTTGCGTCTTCGTCAACCAGGTTAAGATTACCTTTAAGCTTGAAGCTATTGAGGAACTTGATTTGTGCACCGAAGCGCATACGGCGGTAGTCATCAATGGTATCACTGAAGCTGTCACCATTGACGTCATCACCGTTGATATGTGCAGCCTGCCATTGGAGGCGTCCGAAGAACTTGAGTTCCTGAATGAATGGATCGTTGTCGTTGCTGTAGAACTTGCCGACGGTTTTGAATCCGTCGCACCAACTACCGTTGTTGCTTGGTGCGAGCGCAGCAGGTGCGGGTGCAATCTCGTCTCCAGCGGTGGCGACGCCTGAAACGGCGATGGCCGCGGATACTAATGCCGAACTGGTAAACATGTTATTTTTTGTCATTTTTTGTAGTGTTTGGTTTTTTGTTTTTCTACGGCCTATGGAGTAATGTGTCCTGCCGCCATGAAAGATTCGTATAAGAAAGGTGTTTGGATGGGCAATTATTAAATGTTACAAAATCGACATATACACAACATGTCACTTGACGGTGATGAAGGAAATTTCACCGCGTCCGGGCTTGCCTTCGTCAGCCGAAATGATGGTGGTGGTCGAGCCGGATTTGAGTGCGATGATATCCTCTGGTCGCGAACCGACACCGATGACGCCGGCTTTTCTGGGTTGTGCAGGGTTCACCATGTCCATGATCAGGACTCGGTTGGCGCGTTCAACGCCGATGGCGGCGTAGTGACGACCGCTTTGGGTGAACAGCACCATGCCCTCGGGGTCACTGCGGGAACCTTGCCCGGCCAGCGTGCGTACGTTGATACGGGAAATCAGCTGACTACCAACGCCAGAGTTTGCGAGCTGGTAAAATGAGGCGCTGTCCGCCGCTTCCTCGGCGATGCCCAGGATGAGTTTGCCGGACTGGTATGCAATGTGGATGCCGTCCGGACTGGAGTTTCTGGGTAGCCTGATGGTGTGGATTACCCTGGGGGTTTGGCTTAGGTAGACGATGGCGATGGCGTCGTTGTCTTGGCAGCTTACTGCTGCGAATTTGGAACTCGGGCTGACCGCGACGAATTCTGGTTCGATGACACCCGGGGCTTGGCCGATGGCTTCGACTAGCCCTGCGGCTTTGCGGAATGGCAGCGGCTTGTGTAGAATGGCTTGTCCGATGGGCGCGATGAGGATATTTCCCGGTGTGGAGGCGCTTCCTTCTGCCTCGTCTGCAACGATTACCCAGCGCCCGTCTGGTGAGACAGCGATACTGTCCAGATGGATACCGATTTTCTGGTCGAGCAGGATTTTTTTCTCTCCCCGTGCGGCTGCCTTGAGATCGAGGATGACTAATCTGCCGCCGCCGCCGTTCACAGCTGCGAACGCAATTGCTCTGGACGGGTGGACAGCGATGCTGGTGGGTTCGCCGCCGAGGCTGAGGCCTTGGTAGCCGCGTGCCGTGCTGTCCATGTCCACTGGCACAGGGTTCGCACTTGCCGGTGACGGCAGACGGTAAACTTGCACGTCTTTTTGGGCAGAGTTAGTGGCGAGCAGGAGCTGCAGGGGCTTCGAGTAGGAGAGGACTTCAGAGGAGCGTCCAGGGGAATCGTAGGTGCGAATTTTACGGATGTTTCCCGGGAGTCCACCTGCCGTGGCGGCGGTATCGGGGGATATGGGGCTAGCGCATGATGCAAGCACAGCGCAAGCAGCGAGGGAAAGGGGTAATCTCGAAGAGCGTGGTGGTTGGTTAGGTGGAAAATTCATCATCTAGCGTGCTATCCGTTATTTGCTGCCTTGTCAGAGCGTTCGGTGTGACAATTCGCTCACTTGCGGTAGATTCCCAGCATCTGGAGAATACAGGTGAAGGCAAACTGTCGGTTATTTGTTGTAGGCCTCTCGGGTTTCCTTAGTTCCCAGTCCATCAGCGAGCCGTGTTTCAGTAACTTATCTGTGGGGTGAACCATGACCGCCTGCTCACAAATGTGTAGCATCGGTAAATCTGCATGGCTATCAGAAAATCCGAAGCTGTTGGGCAGAATGTCGTTTTTTGTATCGAAGCCATCCGGAAGAATATGCTGCATTTTCCTTAGCTTGTTAGATCCTTTATTGTTGCCAGCGGGAAGATCTGGGAAAAGCGGTATACGTGGAGTCATTTCTACCTGGGTACCGAAATAATGATCAAAACCGAGTTTCTCGGCAATGGGCTTAACCCAGATTTCTGGGCTGGCGGAAGAGAGCACGGTTGTTCTTCCATGTTGTTTTTGCTCGGCGAGCATATCTAGCATTTCCTCATAGAAGGTTTCAGGGAAATGTTGATCGACGAATGCCTCCGCCAGTTCATCCAGATCTTCCTTGCTTAACCCCCAGAGATAATTGAGGAATACACGCTTCAATCCATCCGAGCCTAGCAGCTTGTAAAAGGGAAGTAGTGGCAGCAGGGTTAAAAGGTAGAGGCGGCGCAATGGCATGCGTTTGAGGACGAAGTTACAGAAAAGTAACTGGGTATCCCATGGGATCAGTGTCTGGTCGAGGTCGAATAAGGCGTAGCCTTTTGTTTGATCAGAATGAGTCACAGAGGCGATGCTGGACTCTTAATTTCACGATTGCAAGCCTGTGGGTGTTGTTGTAAGAGATTTTAATTTTATGGCGCGTTTGAATCTAGTTCTGCTTGTTATGCCTTTCTGTCTTCTGGGAGAGGTAGGTGCACAAATTTATGCTGATTTTACAGTTTCCCATGGGGGGTCTCTACTCGGAACTTTTCGTGTGCGTCTTGAATATGACAAAGCACCGCGTACATGTGCTAATTTTATCGGGCTAGCGACTGGGCAAAGGGCGTGGTTGGATGAGACGACTGGTGTGATACGCAATGGTACTCCTTATTACGATGGGTTGAAGTTCCATCGACTCGATCATGATTTTGTGATTCAAGGAGGTGACCCAAGGGGTAACGGTTCTGGGGGGCCAGGGTATAGTTTTCAGGATGAGTTCGACAGTAGCTTGCGCCATAGTGGGCGGTATATATTATCGATGGCGAATTCGGGGATGAATACCAATGGCTCTCAGTTCTTTATTACACTGGAAGAGGCGAGTTTTTTGGATGACAAGCATTCTGTTTTTGGAGAGGTCATTGATGATCCGAGTTACCCGAATAGTCGTGCTTTGATCGATAGTTTTACGAATGCTGTTACTTTTCCGGTGACAGAAACCACTCCCCAGATGGATATCGTAATGAACTCCGTCACGATTTCCGGGCCGAGTTTAGCAGGTTTTAATCTGAACGATCCGGCCTATTTGCTACCCACGGTGGGAGGGGTGCAGACTAAAATTACATATAATTCAGCTACGACTGAATATCAGATGACATGGGATCGTAAGAACCAGATAGAGTATTTATCAGTATTTTCAAGTGATCTGGCCGGCTGGTTGTTTGTGTCTAACCCTTATTTGCTTAGTTTGAATGATGAGGATGACTGGACTTATACGGTTTCAGGCGTAACAGGTGACCGGTTTTTCTCACGTCTAGTGAGGATAGATTATTCATTGATGCCGAGGGCGCCAGTCAATTTGGATGATAACGGGAAGATGGTGTCGATTACTATATCGGCGAGCGAAACGGTAACGTTGACTTTCGATGGAGTTGGTGGCGGGATATGGAACCATTCTAGTGGTGGATCAGGGTCTATTTCGGCTGTGACGTGGAACTCATCTGCTCCTGCTGCAGGTATTTTTTCTTTTTCATCTCCACAGGCACGATTCATTCCTCTGGGGACTTTGGCTGTGACGTTTGACACGCCCGTGGGAACAGAGGGATGGTATTCCTTTAACTTACCAGTCAGTTTTCATACTACCACTGGTGGGTGGGCGGATGGCTCTGCGGTGATCGATAACCCTGATGGGGAAGGCACGGTGACTGTTGTAAAAAAAGTGCCTTTTACTTACACGCCATAGTGGGAGAAAGCCGGCAAGTAGTGTTGTTAGCTCTGAAATTGACCCAATGACAACCACGCATACCTCGGAACCTATTTTCACTTTGAAGAGTGATTACGCGTTTGAAATCCGCACGGGCGAGTGCTGGGGTGTGATTGGTGGTAACGGATCTGGGAAATCAGCATTGGCACGTGCATTTACTGGTGAGTCTTCATGGTGGAGCGGCGACCGCAAAACAACCTTGGAAAAGGTGCTTTGTGTTTCGTTTGAAGATGAATTGTCACTTCTGGAAAGGGAGATTTACGAGGACGACAGCGAGTTTCTTGATCGCGTAGACCAAGGGAGGACTACTCGTGAGCTGGTCACCGAGCTACTGAATGACTCGGTAAATTTGGACGCTATTATTTCCATGATGCAGCTGGAGCAGTTTATTGACACTGGATTTCGTATTCTTTCGACTGGTGAGCGCAGGCGTATGATGATTGCACGTGCTTTGGCACAAGCACCTGATATGCTGGTGCTTGACGAGCCATTTGATGGGTTGGATGTAGCTTTTACGCATCATCTGGAAGAGCTAATTGCGGAGCTGAGTGGAAAATTTCCTGTAGTTTTGATTGTTAACCGTCTTTCTGAGCTGGGGAGCCACATTACGCACCTCGCTCAACTGTCACAGGGTGAGGTGAGTATCGCTGGTCCGAGGAGCGAGGTTGAACAGTCACCGCTCTGGAAGCAACTTTTGGCGGCGCATATTGACATCACATCATTGCCGGGACTTCCTCTGGAGTTCGAGCCCTACGTGCCCACTTCAGATCATCCGGTGGTGGAAATGCGGGGCGTCAACGTGGGGTATCACAAAAAGCCGATCATTCACGAGCTCGACTGGACGATTATGCCGGGTGAGCACTGGAAAGTCAGTGGCCCAAACGGCTGTGGTAAATCTACCCTGGTGAATCTGGTTTCTGGTGACCACCCGCAGTGTTATGCTAACGAGATTTTCTTGTTTGGGAAACAACGTGGGCAAGGGGAGAGCATATGGGACATCAAGCGGCATATGGGATTGATGTCGACTGCACTACACCAGCAATATCGCATCACGGTGACAGTGGAAACGGTGGTGCTCTCAGGATTTTTCGACAGTATCGGAGTCTATCGTCAAGCGAAGCCATGGCAACAAGACCTTGCGCGAGAGTGGCTGGAGTTTCTCGGTATGCCGGCAATGAAAGGGGAGGTTTTCCAGCGGTTGTCGTTTGGGCAGCAGCGCATGTTACTCATCGCCCGTGCATTGGTAAAACGGCCGCATCTCCTGATACTTGACGAGCCATGCATCGGGCTTGATCCCGCGAATAGAGCTCTCGTGGTTGGGTTGATCGAGCGGATTTGTGCCAACGATCTGGCGCAGCTACTCTACATTTCACATGAGCCGGAGGATCACATTTCTTGCCTTACACATGAATTAAAGTTCGAGAAAATCAATTCATGCCCTGACATGGGTCTAGCGTATGGTGTGGCCATGGGTCAGATTTAATATCACATCTAAATTTTTTGTAATTGGGTAAAATTACGATCATTTTTTGTTGTGAAGTAATCTCACAGAGTCAGAAAAATCTTCGTTTTTGTGCTGGAGCCCCTCTCTCGTGCACGGTCGTCAAGAAAGTTGTTTGCCGGAGCCGCGCGCTTCATGTGTCGATGAAGCTCTGACATCGTGAATAATTCAATTTACGAGAGGCGTGTTCTAGGCTTGAATTCGCGCCCCCAATGGCTATCACCGCCGCGAACATTACATTTTCACCACCAACTACATACAGAATGAGCCAAAATTACTTCAACTCACTGCCACTTCGCCTTCAGCTCGACGAGCTTGGAACCTGCCGATTCATGGACGCATCCGAATTCGCCAGTGGCGTTGAGGCTGCTAAAGGCAAAAAAATCGTTATCGTCGGATGCGGAGCTCAGGGTCTTAACCAGGGGCTGAACATGCGCGACAGTGGGCTCGATGTTTCTTACACTTTGCGTGATAACGCGATTGCTGAAAAACGGCAGTCATTTATTAACGCCAGTGAGAACGGATTCAACGTCGGCACCTACGAGGAAATGCTTCCTACCGCTGATATCGTGATGAACCTAACTCCTGACAAGCAGCACACTAAGGTGGTTGCAAGTGTGATTCCGCATATGAAACAGGGTGCTACTTTCTCCTATGCACATGGTTTCAACATCGTTGAGGAAGGTGTGCAGATCCGTGAGGACCTCACTGTTATTATGGTTGCACCAAAGTCACCCGGCTCCGAGGTGCGCGAGGAGTACAAGCGTGGATTTGGTGTCCCAACACTGATCGCATGTCACCGCGCGAACGATCCGAATGGAGACGGGTTGGAAACAGCGAAGGCGCTCGCCGTTGCCCAAGGCGGTCACCATGCTGGCGTGCTTGAGTCATCATTTGTTGCGGAAGTGAAGTCCGATCTTATGGGTGAGCAGACGATCCTTTGCGGTTTGCTCCAGGCTGGAGCACTTCTATGTTTTGATAAAATGAAATCTGAGGGCATCGAGCCAGCTTACGCTGTAAAATTTATCCAGCAGGGATGGGAAACCATCACTGAGGCACTCAAGCATGGTGGAATCACCACGATGATGGACCGCCTTTCTAACCCCGCCAAGATCAAGGCATTTGAACTCTCCGAGGAGCTTAAAGATATTATGCGCCCGCTGTTCGAAAAGCATATGGACGATATCATTTCTGGCCATTTTTCCACAACTATGATGGAGGACTGGGCGAACGATGACGTCAATCTTCTCGGCTGGCGTGAAGCAACCGGTGATACTGAGTTTGAAAAAACCGAAGGCGCCGGTGACATCTCAGAGCAGGAATATTTCGATAAAGGTATTCTGATGGTTGCCATGGTACGTGCCGGCGTGGAACTTGCCTACGAGGCAATGGTGGAAGCTGGTATTGAGCCTGAGTCTGCCTATTACGAGTCACTTCACGAAACTCCACTGATTGCCAATACGATTGCGCGCAAGAAGCTCTACGAGATGAACCGCGTTATTTCAGACACCGCGGAATACGGTTGTTATCTCTTTGCTCATGCCGCTGTGCCGCTACTTCAGGACTTCATGTCCACTGTAAGTGTGGACGTCATTGGCAAGGGGCTTGAGCTGACCGATAACTCCGTAGACAACCGCACTCTTGTCCAAGTTGATAATGCTATCCGCGGCCACGAGATTGAAGAAATCGGTGAGTATTTGCGTGATGCTATGAGCAACATGAAAGCGATCTAACAAAATCTTGCGTAATGCTGAAGGAAGGAAGTCCCAAACGGGGCTTCCTTTTTTTGCGCTATTAATCACTGACTATTATACGCGCCGTTACCTAGGAATGTCCTTCCTGACATTAGGTGTTTGCAGGTAACGGTTACCATTGATTTTAACATCTTCACAGTTGATGATTTTAATTGATGTGGCGTCGCTTGCAATGGGATCTGAATATATAGTGTTGCCGGTGATAGATAATCCAGTAGTGCTCTGGCCTTTAATACTTGATTTGCCGCGCAGTACAAAATGATTGCCCTGGATCTTGATATTTTGATGTACGGCCGTGTTGATTACTCCGTTTTGCGGATTGATGTTGATCACGGGCTCGGCACAGCGGTTGAATTGGTTATTACGGATTGTCATATCGCGCACGCATCCGGACTCGAACCAGCCTCTGGCATCGTCCTCCAGAAGGATGGCGCTCATGTGGGTGGCGTTGAAGGTGTTATTCTCGACCA
>DPWT01000202.1:0-897 GCA_003527555.1 Verrucomicrobiales bacterium
AGCCATGCAAAGGTTGGATATTGGCTGTTTCATAAAAAACAAAACCCACTCCCCAGTGGTGGGGAATGGGATTGGAAAGATGGTTGGTTCTCCGGGGCCTGATTACTTGCGGCGGCGGAGTATGAGAGCAAGTCCGCCGAGCCCGAGCAGGGCGGCGGAAGATGGCTCGGGGACGGGGGCGGGGGCGAAGACCGCACCTGATGTTTGGTTGCCGGACGGCGAACCCTGCCCATAAGTGATCGTCTGTAATCCGGTAGCAACGCCATTCAAGTAGGCGGCAGCACCATCTGCAGATCCAATATTGCCACTGGTGTAGAGTTGAGTGTGTCCTGCGGGCACGGTAGGAATAGTGCCAGCATTTGATGAATAGGTTGTCACCACGAAACTATCGGCAATCGTGGTCGTGAGATCCACCGACAGCCCGCCAGCGGTATTCCCCGACTCCACACCGTCTAGTGAGCCGGCGATCGATACGATCCCGAAGCCGATTCCATTGACTACGCCAAACGAAGTCATATCGAAAGTGAGATCAGCAGCACCACCCGTGAACGGGTTATCTAGGTAGTAGATCCCTTTGTTTTTAGCTCCAGTAGTGCCTGCAACCAGGGTGAGGGCATCGCCATCGAACGTGATTGAGGCCGTACCGCCACTCGTTTCGGCGTTGAGTGTGACGATCAGTTTGTCAGCGGCACCGGCATCAAATGAGACCGTGTGAGGGATGGTCTCAAGAGTGCCGGCAGTATCCGGATGGACGCCGAAGTCTTGGTTGACCACGGTAATGGCCGCTTGAGCTGGATTGGCAGTAAAGGCGAGCGCAGTCAAAGCGGTGAGCGGAAGGATATGTCTTGTGTTTGTCGTTTGTTTCATAGTTATAGTTGGTATAGTTAGGAGGTGATT
>DPWT01000202.1:1169-6915 GCA_003527555.1 Verrucomicrobiales bacterium
ACCCTGAGTCCGGCATGGGTATCCGGGAAAAGCAGTAGAAATTTCCGGGTCTTGGGGTTCGATGAGACAAACCGATCATAACAAGCTACAACCTTCTTGTCCTTGTTCACATAACTAACAAGCAACCGGTACATGTTGTCCTTGTTGGCTACGATGTTCACCACCCGCATCTGCCCCGGTTTCACCACCTTTTGTTTTCCTCCCAGCTTAACCACTGCGATGATCTTGCTGTAGTTGAGAATCAGGGCCTTGCCTTTTTGGAATTTAAGTTGCTCCGGATTGATCACATTGATTCGGTAGGTCTTCTTTGTGGTGTCAGGCATCAGCACAAGGATAGCGCGATGGAGCTTTTTTCCGGACTTGAAGGATCCCAAGGAGATCATCCCCTTGCCCTGTTTTCTCAGCAAATGGGTGGTGCCTTTCGGGATTTGGATCCACTGGCTGATGAATGGGGAACGAAGTGTGACCTTACCATGCTCCTTCCATTTGCCGTCCTTGGTTTTGGTTGCCAGAATGACTTCCTTATCATCTCCAGTCAGGCTCTGGACGCAAAGCATCCGCACCATCGTTCCCGTTTCTTTCCGCTTTGCCCCAGTCTCTCCCTGTGCATTGGAAATGGTCGTGGCGAGGATGAATAGCAACAGGTATATGCATCCAATGGAGAGTAGGCCATGGGTTCGCGAATTCCTTTGCATGCCGGGGCAGCTCAGTGGGTGTTGATTCATATTCAGACTTCTTCGGGACTGAGCCAGCGGAATGAACGTATCTCGAATTTCCTGCCAAATGTCGCGTTTACCACAGTAAGCTTGTCAGCAGAGTTAGGCCAGCCGTCCTGGGCTTCAGGTTTGTCTGTGGGGTCCAGGTATTCAGGGGTTCTCTGCACCACTGCCTCGCACCATGCTCTCGCCACCACATCGCCGGATGCGTTCCGGTGATCACCGTAGGCGCGGATGAGGAAGGTGTCCCCACGAACAGTGATCTGGGAGCCCATCGCGGTGAGCAAGGCGGCTTGGCTGAGGTAGCCGGCGGCACCGGTGGCGCGTGCGGGAACGAATTCATCGTTCAGGGTGTCTGCTCCGTTGAACTGCTGGAAGTCGTCGGGTTCCACAGTACGATCACCACTGGCAAAGCGATCGTTGAGCCCCGAGATATCGATGGCCGCTTGCAGGGCTCCGAGCGCTCGGTGTTGGGGGTTATTTGCGTTCGGGCGACGGTTGACAAAATCAGCAAGATTGAGAAATGGCCCGCGTCCCTTGACTTCGTTGACGATGGCGTCGGCCAGGTTTTTGATTTCGGCATTCGTCAAGTCCCGGAGCCCGGCCCAATCCCCAGTGGTGCCACTGGTAGCGGTATTTTCGGCATAGCCTAGAGTGCCGAAGGGGTGATTGAATTTCTTTTTCGCTCCTCCTGCGGTGATGAGTTCATGATCACGGACGCTGGAGAGGAAGGCCCGCCATGCGGGAGCCGAGGTGGTGTTGACGTTGAAAGCACCGTCCACGAGCAGGTAATTCGGCAGCTGGTTTATCGCCGATGGCTTGAAGGCAGCGCCGTCGAATAATTCGGATATCGCCTGCTGCGGGGAGGTGTATGGGTAAAAGAGAAAACGCTTGTTCCTGAGTCGTTTCCCACCTTCGGCGAAATCCGTGAACTGCTCGCGTGCGGTCCTGCGGTCCGTCATCCACGACGAAGATGGCAAGCCGGAGGTATCAACGGTGCCCGAGAGGAACCAGGCATCCCAGAGCGCGGCGTTGGCCAGCCATGAGGGATCGGTGTAATTAGACTGAAAAATACTGTTAGACCCGACATACGGGTTTGCCCATGAGTTCCCGAT
This sequence comes from Verrucomicrobiales bacterium, assembly GCA_003527555.1. Taxonomy (GTDB): domain Bacteria; phylum Verrucomicrobiota; class Verrucomicrobiia; order Verrucomicrobiales; family Akkermansiaceae; genus Oceaniferula. The sequence goes on from DPWT01000202.1 coordinate 3,001, forward strand.
CGCCTTGGCGAGCATCGGCGCGCCGCCCACACTTCCGACAAGAGCGCCGGTGCTCGGATCGCCATTGGGGCCAATCCATGTCGCGGGATCTCTGGGTTCGGAACCGAAGTGGCGACTAAAGCCGCAGGCGATGGCATGTTCGAAGCAAGCCAGCGACAGTGGGGGTGCCAGCGAGATCCTGCGCTTGATGACACGGGTGTTGCCACCCACGCCCGGCTGGCGCCCACCACCATGATAAACGAGGCGCCCACCGGCACCGGCGGCGATGGTGCTAAACTCATAGTTCATCGGCGCCGCCGTGTAGATCTGCTGAGCGGAATGAAGATCACGAGATACGTTTCCGTAACGGAGAATCGTGCGACCTGTCCTTGCTACTTCGTCGAGCAGCAATGGGCGGGAGGGCAAGGCATCCGTGTTGTCCTCGCTGGAGCTGCGTTCAACATTTTTCACGATACTAAATAGCATTACGGGCTGTGGGCTGCTGATGAAGTCCTTCACCGGTAGGATCTGGGGAGGAAGGATCTTCTCCGGGAGGAACTGGGTAAGTTTTTTGCCATCGGGGTTCGGCCCTTGAGATATCACCGAGCCTTCGAAGATTCTCTTCTCAGGGGTTCCCGGACCATGCCACCCTTGGAAGTAGACGTTACTGTTGCTGCCATTTCTCGCGGTGATCACTTTAAGCAGTTCGAAGTCCACCATGGCTGTCTCTTTTAGTCCCCCGGCCTTGAGGTTCCAGCTTGTCATCCTCACACCACCGCTTGGAACGAATCCACGGCGCAGGTTCAGGTTGTATCCGTTTGCGCTCGTTGAGCCGAAGGCGGCGGCTTCTCCGGGATCGAGGTCGAACCCGTCTGCCGGCAGTCCTCCGAAGCCTCCCTCGATGTATCCATTGAAGACTCGCCGCGCTTGGGGCCATGTCTTGTTAGTGTTGAGGAGTGTTCCATTGGCCTTAACGATTTTTAATTTCATGTCGTAGGGGAAGCTGAGGAGTATCACGGATTTCACAAGTCCGGGGGGGAAGCGAAGTCGGACGTCGTTGGGATTGGAGAGGGCGATCATGCCGTCAAGCATCATCTGCATCTTGTAGAGCTTATCACCATCGGTATTTTGACCATCAGGCACGGCCACGAGGGAAAGAATGAACTGCATCGCTTCGACCGCAGGTTTGCCATACATGTAGAAGCGGTCCTGAGAGGATGAGTCCAGGTCGCCCTTGGTAACCAGCATGGGTGTGTCCTCCGACCAGTCGATTTCCCGGTGGATGTTATGGTAGAGCGACAGCTCCTCGAGGTTGATGCCCCATCGATTCCCTCCATTGCCATTCTGTGGCAGGCCTGGTGCATTCGTCACCGCCCCGTCCCCGGTGATTGCGAAGCGGTTGATTCGGCCGTCCGCAAGGTAAAGAGGTTTGTGCTCCATTTCCTTTATCTCACGCACCAGTAGGTTACTGAGATCCCGCTTGAGTCGGCCGGCACTGACATCGGTGAGCACACCCGCAGAATGCACGGTCAGGTCATGGATGGACTCACCAAGACCAGCGTAACCAAGGCTGGCGGCGAGGTTGATCTGGGAGGTAGAAACCGTGCTGCCTCGTTGCCCGTCTTCCCAATCAAAATCGGCAAGCTGCGGGAATGCCTTGTGCCCCACGTTTGGCGGGGATTGTGCATGGAGCATCAAATCCTCAAGCTCGGACACGGAGCCGGAAGTGGATTCAGGGCCGGCGTTGATTTTTGCCTTCGCCGACTCGTCGGAAACCCACCAGGCAACTCGTCCGCGCCTTGTGCCAGCGCTGACATCCTGCACCGGAACCTTGACCTGATCGGCTGCCACGGAATCGTCTCCCAGACTTCCTGGGCCCAGCATCAGCGCCATCTCTGCCGTGCTTCCACTCGAGCCGGACACAAGCCAGCCACGGAATTCCGGATTTCGGGATGCGGGGTTGACTGGAGTCTGGGCATCTTGATCGAGTTTCCAAGCGTCATAGACAGCGACCCAGTGCGGATACCCCCCGGACTGATTGCCCACATCATGGGGCGCGGAAATCCTGGAATCGGGCCCCATCTGCTTCTGCAGCTCGCCAATGGCCATGAGCAGCGCTAATCGTGCATTCGCCTGGGCTTCAGCCATCGCCCTGTTATTCTGGCTGGAGCGCAGCTCAAGCGTGCTCAGACCCAACATGGCCAAGGCCATCATGACCAACAAGACCATCACCGAGATTGTAGCGACCAAGGCAAACCCGCGAGCAGATTTTGATGGGCTTGTTTTGGTGATGTGCGTCCTAATCATTGAGCATGAGCTTATTTAATACGCGAGTGTCTTACTGTAGAGATTTGCGATTCGTAGCTTCCTAGTTTATCAGTTGAATAAAAGTGTGACAATTAAGCACCCTATCAGCCTAATGATGGCAATAAAGATACAACGGTCGGGATTTTACACGTGGATGATTATATCACAATATACTCAAACGGCTATATTGCCTTATTCGGAATGTGATTGCGGTAGGGCGGACATTCCATAAACTGCCCACATGCATGTTCTCGTCTGGCTGTCATCTCTGCTTTGCGTGGTGGCCTTTGTGGTGCTGGAGGATCTTTTCAGCGATCCGGCGGCGCCGATTCTGAAAGAAATGCGGGAAATCGATGACGAACTAGCCTCCTTGGCTCCGGCGCGACTGACCCCGGCGGTTCCGACTCTCGGTTATCTATCCGACTACTGGAAATCTCCCGATGTCTCCATTCCTGTGGACATTGTCCTGCGCCGTGTGGCGAAGCTGGACACCCTGATGGTCCTGCCAGTTGCCGCAGTGGATGAGCAAAACGTGTCTCATAGTTTCCAGTTCCCACTCCGCTTTACCATCGAGCTGATTGCAGCCGATGGGGCGATCCGAATGATTGCGGATTACTCCCAAGAGGATTACCCTACACCGGGGCTGGAACCCCAGATATTCCCGTGCCCGCCCGAGTTCGCGGCGCAGACGATCCGTTTCACCAACCTACGCCTGAGAAAGAACCCCCAGGAGGCCTCCGAGAATTATTTTATGACCTTGGGTGAAGTGTTCGCCTTTTCAGGGGATTGGAATGCAGCACTGAATGCGGAGGTACGGACGGAATCCTCCAAACCTGTTCCACTCACATGGCATCCTTCCTTTCTGGTGGACGGGTTCTCCAATTACGCACCGGTCGAACTCGATATCGACCGACCGCTCATCACGATATTGACAAGAGATGACGAACTAACAGCCACGCTCGATTTAGGGAAGCAGGTGGTGGTAGATGAGCTAAGGATCTGGCCGATCGACTATTCATCCAATCACAGCCACACGGGATCACATGGTCAGGGGTTCCCGCTTAACCTCCAGCTTGAAGCCGCGTTGCAACCCGATTTCTCGGATGCGAAGGTAGTCTATCGTAATGATGATTTTCCGCGCCCAAACGTCGGCGCGCTGATGAAGGCGGTGACCCCGGTCACGGGACGCTATCTGAGGCTCACCGCACGGGACGGATACCAGCACCCTGGGAATAGCAATACGGGTATTGGCTTTGCCGAGCTTGAGCTTTTCCAGAAGGGAAAGTTACTCAGCCGAGGCATTTCCCCAAAACTGGATGCCACGCGCGGAAGGTATCTTAAATCCCGACTCACCGATGGCTTCAGTAAAACGGGGCGCATCCGCCCGCTCAAGAATTGGATGCTACAGGTTGCCCGCAGGGCTGCTCTGGAAAAACGCCACGCTGATCTGAGCCTAACGCTTGATTCGGTTCATGCCCGCCAGTCTGCCACGCTCCGCTGGGCTGGCATTCTCCTGGCAGCTTTGATAGGCGTGTTCTTTTTATTCTTTTTCATCTCCCGTTACCGGAATGAAAAACGCCTGCACCGCATGCGCGACGATATTGCCGGAGATCTGCACGATGAGGTGGG
>DPWT01000202.1:7166-11382 GCA_003527555.1 Verrucomicrobiales bacterium
AACAAACTTTTTAGCGACATCATCCGGACCGCGCGCCGCACCGCCAGGGAAACCAACCGGCTCATCCAGTTTCTTGAACGGCGGCGGATGGATGGCGACCTCATCCTCCAGATGGAAAGCACTGCCCGTCAGCTTCTTCCCGATACCGAGCACCAATGCCACTGGCAGGATGCCGAGGTTTTTAATCGACTGCCCTCGGCAAAAAAGTGGGATTTACTCCTTTTCTTTAAGGAAAGCCTGCACAACATCGTTAAGCATTCCTGTGCAACCATAGTGACTGTGGATGGATCCGCCTCAGGCGGGGTGCTCACCCTCAGTGTCCACGACAATGGCACGGGTATTTCCGACAAAGCGGGGACTCCGGCCCACCTGAAGCTGCGCGCACGCAAACTGAAAGGCAGGCTATCTGTGCAATCCTCTCCTGACGCCGGCACAACCATCCGACTGGTCATGAAAATCCCACGTTCCTAGCCCCCATGATTGAAATACTCATCGTCGAAGACAACGCCGCCTACCTTGACACGCTCAAGGAGATGATCGAGCCCACGGACGATATGACGTTCCACACTGCCTGGCGCAGTGCGGAGTCGGCCATTCGCGCCATGAGCCAAGGAGGTTTACCAGCTGACGCCCTGCTCTTGCTCGATCTCCATCTGCCGGGAAGTGGGGGGCTTTCCATCATTCCCGCTTTTCGCAAGGCATGCCCTGAGGGTAATGTGGTCGTGCTCACCCAGAACGACAACGAGCTCGTGGTGCTCGAGGCTATTCAGGCCGGGGCCGTCGGTTACCTACTCAAGAACCATCCAATCGCCCAGTTGCGCTCTGCAATTCGTGAAATCCACGGCGGAGGCAGTGTCATCGATGATAAGTTTTCGCGCTATCTGTTGCAAGCATTGGGCGGTCGCACTGAGGATAATCAACAGGTACTCAGCCCGCGCGAGCACCAGGTGCTGGAACTCATGGCGACAGGCATGGTCAAGAAGGAGGTAGCCGAGCAGCTCGGCATCAGCTACCACTCAGTCGCCCTCTACACACGCAACATCTACAAGAAACTCGAGTCACCTAACATCACTGCTGCCGTCGCCACAGCTATCCGCAGAGGGTTGATCTAACACCAATACCTCTGCTTAAAACAGAACAGACTGCTTGTGGGGTGTGATTTTTTCCGGTGTTTCTTGTTGGAATCTTTCGTGTATGGAGCGCGGACTTGCAGTCCGCATCTCCCTGTCACTCGAAGGATGTGCCTGCATGACGCACGACAGGAAGCCGGGGACTGCAAGTCCCCACTCCATAATAACACCGCTTAAAACAGAGCAGACTGCCTGTGTGTTGGCAAACTCTCAGCCTATGGCTATTTCTTGTCGGCTGAGAAGTATTTGTGGTCTTTATTTCCAGCGGAAAAGATGTAAGCAATCAGGTCGCTGAGCTCATCTGGGTTCAGTGTATAGATGAGTGCGGGTGGCATGTGGGACACTTGGTGATGTTTTTTGCTTTTCACGTCTGCCGCCTTGATTTGCACGTTACTTTCCGCAGAGAACGGGTTGGTCATGAGATGAAGCATTCCGTTTTTTTCTTCAGCAATACGACCAATCACCGTGGATCCATCCTTCATGGTAAATTGGGTACTAATGTATTGATCGGAAATCACTTTAGAAGGCTCAATGATATTTTCCATCATATCCCGCAAGGTGTAGCGGTTAGCGGAACCCGTTAGGTCGGGTCCAATCCCCATTCCTTCTCCGGCGAAACGGTGACATGAAGCACAGGCTGTCGCGTGGTAAAGGTTTTCTCCGCTGGCGAAGTTCCGGCCTTTCAGGTTACCCTGAACAGCTGAGACAGCCCCTTTAATAGTCCATGCCCGTCCCGGGCCTTTGGGTGTCTGAATCGCCCTCGCTGCCACTACAGATTTAGCGGATGCTGCGTCATATTTTTTCCGAGCTACTGCATCGGTCACATTGGCGAGTGCTTGCTTGCGCGAGTTTTCAATAAAAGCGCCAAAGCTGTTTCCACCCTGCCAGGCTTTTGCTCGGGGGAACCATGAGAAATAACTCGCACGGTCGGCATCAGTCCATCCCTCTTTGATTGAACGAAGTGAGAATGCGAGCGCAAACTGCTGCACGTTCGGGCGGAACTGCTCAGTGCGCTTAGCAGCTGCCGCATAGCGATCATTTCGCTGTAGGACCTCGTCAGCGAGAATCTTTTTCTGTGTATCCGTGGCATTCATAACCATCTGCACGGTTTTGGTAACAGCACCGGGGGCATTGAGATACAACAGCACCTGGCTGAGCTCGCGATTTACAAAGTTATCTTTGTGAGGATACAAACCGTTCAAGGACTTGATCACAGCAGACGCATCGGCGGAGCTTGGCTTGCCGTGTCGGGTGAAAGCCAGTTGATAGGCGCGAAGTGCAGCAAGGAACTGCTTCGTTTCCATGTTCTTGTAATTCAGCTGATTCAGTGCGGCGAGTATGTTAGACTGTTGGTCTTTGCTACCCATGCGCGCCAGAGCGGTGGAAAGCTCGATGACGGCCCATGGAGATTTTTCCGTGGTGATGTGCTTTTGCCACTTTGCTACCGGTTGTTTTTCGAGTGCCACGCGTGCGGCGTAACGGATGAAACGATCCTGGTGTTTCAGGTAGGGCAGCGCCTTGGCAATCGCCTCTTCACCGACTCCATGCTCGTGGAGGGTCTCGATTTCCCGGCGGAGTGTCAGGTCTGCGTGCACCGCTTGTGCCTTAACAGCAGCAGTGGATTCGTTGCCAACATAAGTGACTCGATATAGAGCTGATGTGGTGCGGCGTCCGCCAACCATAAAATACATATCGCCGTCCGGATGGATCATTACATCTGTTAGTGGGAGAGGTTTACCAGAGACAAACTCTTCCTTCGTCGCTTTGTAACTCGCACCATCCTGTTCGAGGTGAACCGCGTACATGGTCCCGTAGGTCCAGTCGTTGATGTAGATTGCCTTTTGGTATTTTGCAGGAAAGCGTGCACCCAAACCATTGCTCACACCGGTCGGACTTCCCGGTCCGATGTTGATCGAAGCAGGCAGGGTATCGGTGTAATAGTCAGGCCATTTGCCGGTTCCGTGTCGCCAGCCCCAGTCGACGCCAGAAACCACGTGGTTCACCCGAGTAGGGCGGTACCATGGAGCGCCGATGTCGTATTCCATATCGGCATCGAATGCAAACAGCTCACCGTCTAGGCTGAATGCGGCGTCAAATTGATTACGGAAACCGTGGCAAATGACCTCCTGGATCTTAGCGTCAGGGCTGATCTTCATGATGTATCCACCTGGAGCCATTCGTCCGTTGTTGTGACCACGGCCATCGGGCATGCGTGGCAGGATGTGATCTTCTTTCCAGGCCTTCGCCATACGGTATGAAGTCACTGAGGCTGGCATGTCGGTATTGTTACCACCCACTAGATAAATTGATTTTTTGTCTGGGCTCAGCACCAGGCTGTGCGATCCGTGCTCGCCTTTCGCTACCAGTGGGATGAGGTATTCTTCATGGTCATACTGGTCGTCGCCATTGGTATCACGCAGGCGGTAGAGGCCACGCTTACCCTCGCCCACCATGATGTAAAGACTGTCAAAAGCATAGAGCGCTCCGTGACCACCAGTGACCTTCACCTTGAGCTTCTCAACTGAAACTTTTGGCTTCAGGGTCACTCGGTAAATCCCGCCATATTGATCGGTTGTGATGATACGGCCTTTATTATCGACCGTCATTCCCACCCATGATCCTTGCGTAGCTTTGTTCACATCGTAAATCTTCTCGCCCTTGAAACCTGGCAGCGTGGCCAAAGGAATAGTTTTGGGGGTGTTCGTGGCTACGGCGACTTTCTTTGGGCCTGCCGCTTTGCTAAATACCTTACCCCATGGGGCTTCTCCATACTTCTTTACCTCAACCGCCTGATGCCACTCACCCTCATGGGACTGCGCCATCCAAGTCTTGTTAGTGACCACAAGTTGTTTTCCAGCCTTGAGCGACATGATCAAGCCAGCCATCGACCCTTTATTGTCGGCCTCAACAAGGATATGATTTTTCCCAGCTTTAAGAAACTTCGCGACGTCCATCTTTACCGGCTTTTCCCAATTTTTAGAAGCGGTGACCGTTTTGCCATTGATGCTCAGCTTAAACACGTTGTCACAAGTGATGATCAATGGTGCCTTGGCTGGTTTCTTTTTGAGCGTCAGGGTAGTTTTAAA
>DPWT01000269.1 GCA_003527555.1 Verrucomicrobiales bacterium
CTGACACCTGACACCTGACTAATGCTTCGCCATGTGCGAGTGGTCGAGGATGTCGGTGACTACGCGGGAGGGTTCTACGCCGGTGAGTTTCTGGTCGAGCCCTTGATTTCTGAAGCTTAGCTTGTGGTGATCGATACCGCACCGCTCCAGGATGGTGGCGTGGAGATCGCGGACGTGGACTTTTTGATCGGGTGTGATGATGTTGAATGAATATTCATCTGTTTCGCCGTAGGACATACCGCCTTTGACACCTGCGCCCGCCATCCAGATGGAGAAGGCGCGCGGGTGGTGGTCGCGCCCGTAGTTGGTGTCGCTGAGTTTGCCTTGCGAGTAGACGGTGCGACCAAATTCGCCTGCGAAGATAACTAATGTGTCATCTAATAGCCCGCGTTGTTTAAGGTCTTGGATGAGGGCGTAGCATGGTTGGTCGACGTCCTTGCACTGGGATGAGAGATCACGTGGAAGATTACCGTGCTGATCCCAACCTCGGTGAAAGATTTGGGTGAATCGAACGCCACGTTCGACGAGTCGGCGAGCCATCATAGCGCAGTAGGCGAAGCTGCCATTTTTCTTTGAGTCGGGGCCGTAGAGTTGGTAGGTTTCCTCGGATTCTTTTGATATATCGGTGAGTTCAGGCACGGACATCTGCATGCGGTATGCCATTTCATATTGCTGGATGCGTGTCTGGATTTCGCGGTCGCCAACATTTTCCAAGGTCTCCTGATTGAGTGAGGAAAGCCCGTCTAACATCTTTCGCCGTATTTTCCGGCTGATTCCTGGTGCGTCTTTAAGATAGAGAACTGGGTTGCCTTGGGTGCGTAGGTGGATACCAGCATGTTTTCCGGGTAAGTAACTGGATGTCCAGTACTTGGATGAGATCGCTTGGACATTAGAAAATGGGCTTGAGTGTTTGGCATGTAATACACAAAAGGTGGGTAAATCTTTGTTGAGTGAGCCAAGGCCGTAGGATAGCCATGAGCCCATGGATGCCTGTCCCGGGATCATGTTGCCGGTGAACATCATGTTGTTTGCAGGCACGTGATTGATTGCATCCGTATGCATGGATTTGATCACACAGATATCATCCGCCATTTTACCGTGCCAGGGGAGAATATCAGATATCCAGGTGCCGCCTTCGCCGTATTGTTTAAAGTCGGTAAAAGACCTAGCTACCGGAAAATTCGACTGTTTGGCAGTCATGCCTGTGAGGCGCTGGCCAGAGTCTTGAAGAAAGCTCTTGATGTCTTTTTTAAAGTCTTTCTGTATTTGTGGTTTGTAATCGAAGGTTTCAAACTGAGAGGGCGCGCCGATCAGTGAGATGTAGATCACTCGTTTGGCACGTGCGGGAAAATGAGCAATCATTTCTGAGCCATCTGAAATGGCACCCATCAATTCGGGTGGTAGCAACGACGCCAGTGCTGCACTGCCGAGACCCATGGCATTTTTGGCAAAAAACTGCCGACGGTTCAGTTCGGTTTCGTGTAAGCCGATTGCCTTTCCTATGTCATGACCATTCATAGAGATTATTTGTTTAGGGTTTCATCCATATTGAGGATTTGGTTGGCGACGATGGTCCAAGCGGCAAGTTTTGGAGTGGATAGTTTGGGATCTGCGACAGAATCCCCAACCTTAATTAATTTGGTAGCTTCTTCAGGTGTGGCTGTGAACTCTGTGAGTGCGTCATTGTATGTTGATCGGACAACTTTGATTTCGCTTTCCCTCATGGGTCTTGAAATGATTAGGCGGGCGATGTGGGTGATGATTTCCTCTGGTGTATCCGATTTTTGCATGGCGCTTTGCGCGATGTTTCGTGATGCTTCGACAAACTGGGTGTCGTTCATGAGCACGAAGGCTTGTAGCGGTGTGTTGGTGATTTCTCGTTTTACACAACTCGTCGTTCTGTCCGGTGCGTTAAAAATTTCCATCGATGGAGGGGCTGCCGTGCGTTTCCAGAATGTATAAAGTGACCGCCGGTAGAGGTCTTCGCCGCTGCCGGTGTTATAGAGTCCGGTATTGGATTTTTTCATGGAGATGACCGACCAAATACCCTTCGGCTGGTAGGGCTTCACAGGTGGGCCGCCGATCTTATACTGAAGTAGGCCGGATGCTTGCAGTGCCATATCACGAATTTGTTCGGCATCGAGCCGATACCGTGGTGCACGTGCGAGCCATTTGTTAGTGGGGTCGATGTGCTGTTTCTCTTTACTTATGCTCGAGCTTTGGCGGTAAGTTTTTGAAGTGAAAATCGTGCGCAGGAGATGGTGTAGATCCCAGTTGTGTTCTACAAAGTCGGCGGCGAGCCAGTCGAGTAGTTTGGGGTGTGTTGGGCGCGCCCCCATGACGCCGAAGTCTCCTGTTGTGCTGACAATGCCTTCGCCAAAAATGTAATACCAGTAGCGGTTCACGGTGACGCGTGCAGGGAGTGGATTTTCTGGTGATGTGATCCACTTGGCGAGACCGAGACGGTTTTTAGGTAGGTCGCCCATGGAGGGAAGCATTGCTGGTGTGTCCGGTGTCACCCTCTCTAATCTTGCTGTGTAGTCACCACGCTGAAGAGTGTGAGCAAAAGCCTCTTTACCCTCATTTTCTTGCATCACCAGCGTGGTGGGAGAGCGATCATTGATTTTTTTCAACTCTTTTTTGAGAGGAGCGAGCTTCTGGGAAAGTGCGGTTCCCTCGGAGTTGACTTTGGAAAAATAATAATCC
>DPWT01000272.1 GCA_003527555.1 Verrucomicrobiales bacterium
CGACAAAGTCGACGTTCATCAACTTTTTATCCTTGTCGCCGTTCGCCCACATCGTTATAGAGAGCCTATGAACATTATCAGTGTTAATGACCTCGCTTGTCATATCAAACAAGAGCGTAAGAACCAGGGCTGGACGCAGGCGGAGTTGGCTGAACGCTCAGGAGTGAGTCGGGACTGGATCATCGGTCTGGAAAAGGCAAAACCTAGCGTGGAGCTGGTGCTGGTGTTGCGTACGCTGAAGGCTCTGAACCTACCTCTCTCCATTGACCAACCTTCAGCCAAGAGCTCATCTTCCGAAGGTGTTAACCTCGAGGATGTCCTGAACAACAGCCGATCCCACAACGACAGGCCATGAAGACCGACACTCTCAGCATCATTGCCAACAGGCAAAAACTAGGCGCAGTGAGCTACCAAGGCAACCGCATCAGCTTTCGTTATGCTCCTTCATGGCAAGAATCGCCCGGAGCCTTCCCTCTTTCGGTATCCATACCTTTGGCCCTGAACGAACACTCTCACGAAATCATTGAAGCTTATCTGTGGGGGCTACTGCCGGATAACAAAACGGTGCTCGACCAATGGGGTAAACAGTTTCACGTGTCTTCACGGAATGTGTTCCGACTACTCGAACATGTAGGAGAAGACTGTGCAGGAGCCATTCAATTTATTCCAGAAGCCAGAGAAAACGAGTTGCTGGAGCAGCCCTACAAAGAGCAAGTTTCATGGCTTACCGAAGATGAGTTGTCCGAACGCATGCAACTGGTTCTGCACAACCACGGCATCCAACGAGTCGCTACCGATCAGGGCCAATTCAGTCTTGCCGGAGCCCAACCCAAAATCGCACTTTACCAGTCGCCTGAATCTGGAACATGGGGTATCCCCCGCGGGCAAACACCCACCACTCACATCCTTAAGCCAGCAGCAGACAACTTCCCAGGCTTTGCCGAGAATGAACACTTCTGTCTTACTCTTGCTTCCGCACTTGGCATCACCACCACGGATTCGGCAGTGCTACACACAGGTGATATTCCTGTCATCGTAGTCAGACGTTACGATCGCATCTTGCAAGGATCACATTTTACCCGCATCCATCAGGAAGACTTCTGCCAAGCCCGGGCGATATACCCTCACCTTAAGTATCAAAGCGATGGCGGCCCATCAGTCGAAGACATAGCCAATGTGATTTGGGATGTATCCAGTGATGCCTATCAGGACATCCTCACCTTTGCCGATGCTCTGATCCTCAACTTCTTGATCGCAGGTACCGATGCCCACGCAAAAAATTACTCCCTGTTGATAGCTCAAAACAATCAAGTGCGCCTAGCACCTCTCTATGACATAGCCAGCACGCTTCCCTACCCACTCGAGGTATCTCCCCATAAGGCGAAACTCGCCATGAAAGTAGGCAGCACCTACCAACTGAAAAAGATCGAACCGCGTCACTGGCACGCTTGCGCCAAACAACTTCGACTTCCACAGGCACGGTTCATGGAACGCATCAACGATATAGCCATTCAAATCCAGACACTGGCTCCAAGCACAGCGAAGAAACTAAACAACCAAGGCCTCAACCATCCTGTCATTCGGAAACTATCGGAGACCATCACCCAACGAGCAGACCAGATTCATAGTCAGTATTCTTCAGATTAATACCGACCTTCCACTCGACATCCCCTCCCTGTGATCAGAAGATTTTATCAATTCATACTGATCAAAAATAACACCTATTTCTGAGTAGCCGTTTGTTCACTATTCTGTAAAGGCTTGGATCAGCTTGAGAGGTGCGTCTTCTAGCATCTTCCCCATGCCTTGGTTGTGGGCCGTAATGACGGCGACGAGGTCAAGCTCGGGAAACATGAAGATAAACTGACTGGCACCCTTCCAGTTTATGGCCCACATAGAGTGAGAGGATCTGAACCTATTGATAGGCAATTCCAAGGCTCTGTCAACATGCTTCCGGAGCGAAGGCCGGAGGCCGCAGCGTAGGATGCATGTTGAGCGCGATACCTCTCCCCGGGTAACCAACCGAAGGCGAACTCCTCAGGGGTCTTCATACTCAGGCTGCGGTGTGGTCGGATCTGGTTGAACTTCTTTCTCCAAGCGGCGATTACGACCCGTGCCTCGCTCAGGGTAAAAAACAGTTCACGCGCCAGGCATTCACGGCGGAACTTGTCGTGGAAGCTTTCCACATATCCATTCTGCCACGGACAACCGGGATCAATGTAGAGTGTCTTTATGTTTTCATATCTTAGCCACGCCTGCAGTGACTTTGCTACAAACTCAGGACCATTGTCGCTACGAATGTAGTCGGGAGCTCCGTGCCGATCCACAAGTTCGCTCATTACCTCCTGCACCTTGCCCGAGCCGATATTGCGGGCGACATGCAAAGCATGCACCTCACGCGTGTATTCATCCACAACGCTAAGCGTCCGGTAACTGCCTCCTTTGATCGTGGTGTCATGGATGAAGTCCCACGTCCAGACATGCCCCCTGCGAGCTGCCTTCTTCGGGTGCTGGCCTGTGGAGATGCCCCGGCGACTTTGTTTCTTCTTGGGTGGAGGAACTTTCAAACATTCCTCGCGACGCACCTTGCGCACCCGCTCGCTGCTTACTCGCAGTCCACGGTTCCTCACCAGTCTCCCCACCTTGTCCGAACCAAGTTCGGGGTGTTCTATGCTCAGATCAACGATGGCGTTATCGATCGTCTCCTTCTTAACGGAAGGGAACTTCGGACGATAACGCAATGTTGAGCGATGCACTCGGAAGTAGGACGAGGCCTTGCGCTGGCTGCACTGCTTGCTACTGACGGCAAGCAATGCGTAATTCCGGCGGTGCGCCGCGCTTACAGCTTTTTTTCGAGTGCCTCCTGCAGGATCTTGTTGCCGAGCATCGCATCGGCATACATCCTCTTGAGTTCGGTGTTTTCCTTTTCAAGCGACTTGAGCCGCTTGGCGTCCGCCACGTCCATCATTCCATACTTCTTACGCCAGCGGTGCAGGGTCGCCACCGATATTTGCTTTTGCTGACAGAAGCTCTCCTGGCTCAGGTCACTGGCATCGCATTCGCGGAGTAGTAGGATGATTTCTTCGGGTTTGTGTCTTTTCTGTTTTGTCATGTTGTTTGGATTTGGATGTTACCAAATCCTCTCACTCAACATGGACCATTTTTTCTGGCGGCGGCCAATGCATCCGGAATGGATTAAAGCTCTCGATCAACAATGGAGGCATTATCCTGCAACAGGGGGGAATCTATATGATGTGCTGCCAAGTATTGGGGATTTCATGCATCCCGATAATCCTCATAATATTGCATGGTATCCCAGCTATAAACAGAAAATCGGGGAAGAGCTAAATCTTAGGGCTTGTGAATCTTACAAGTGGCTAGTGAATCTGTCTACTTCCAGAAATGAGGACAAAGCAAAGAAGTTGGAGGAGGGGCTAAATCATATTTCACTCGCCGCTATCAAAGGCGATAAAGATTTTTTTATCACCTTAGGAAAAGCTCTCTCGGAAACATTTGAACCATGTCAAACTTTGACATTAGAGCAGATCCAAAAACAGCCAATATCCAGAAGTCGTAAAGGAGTCACTCAACGCCAATGGTGTAGAAGATTGTGGATTAGTCGTGGTCTCTGGCTGTTGCCCCCTCATCTCTTACAACAGGAGCCATTTTCGTTGTCTTACGCAACTGTCGGCGAGTTGACTGGTAAACGGTATAGTGGAAATAAAGAACTGCTCCAAAACGATGGTCTCTATCTTACCGAATCCCTATGGTGCAATGAATGGCAAGATAATACGAAGAGTGTATCACTTACTGCTGAGGGCAGAAAAATGCTTCCTAATCATCGTGAGATTGGGCTGCCATGGGGTATCGTGTCTGCTGACATGATTTAACCCGATTTGTAGGATAAACCGGCCCTTTTTGAGGGTTTGTCGTGTCTAGTCAGCTAGTCAGACACAGTTTTCAGGTCGTTCCATAGCGTGTGGATTTTTTGAGACACTCTTGGCCGTTATGAACCAACCAACACCAAATCCAACAGCCATCTGGCTCCGCGATAAACAAGCCGTAGCCACCTACTCAATCAGTCGCACTAAACTCTGGATGCTTGCCAAGGCTGGCAAGATCAGAAGCGTCTCACTACAAGAGCCAGGCATGTCCAGAGCGACACGCCTATTCTGCGTGAAGTCCATCGAGGAATACATCGAGAGCTTCCTTCCTGAAAATCAAACCAAGGGAGAAACCGAGTAATGAAAAAGACACCCCATTACGAGGTGCCTCTCTCTCAAAGTCGTTTTCTACGCCGACACGAAGAGAATAGCAGCACCCCACAAAATAACAAGCAAGAGATCACCATTGATGACCTCGATGATCGACCAGAGCGCACGTATCTTGCTCACTTCATACATGCACCGTCAGCACCGTCCACCGAGGCGGAGTTGGAGGCCTTTACCAAGGAGGCATCTCTGATACTCAGCGACACACTTAACCACATGGAAGCGGAAGGGAGACTGTCATGATGAACGTTCACATTGCGGAAAAATACATCATTTCTTCGCTCTTGCATGGTATGCGGACAAGGCTGTCCGACTACCTTGCCAAAGGAATCACACAAGAGCATTTTACCGA
Source organism: Verrucomicrobiales bacterium (assembly GCA_003527555.1). Taxonomy (GTDB): domain Bacteria; phylum Verrucomicrobiota; class Verrucomicrobiia; order Verrucomicrobiales; family Akkermansiaceae; genus Oceaniferula. The sequence goes on from DPWT01000272.1 coordinate 4,624, forward strand.
TACCTACTGCAAGCGCATCTGGGCAATGCTCAATGAGTCATACAAGGGAGACAAGATGCATGACGCGCATGCACTGGATGAGATCGTCATCGCATCGGGAGTTCCAGACGCAAGAGAGTTCTCTTGTGGCATCATAGAAATACGCAAGAATTTTGCAGGTGATAGTTATTGTGAGCAACACCTCGAAACACTGCGCAAGCAATTCTGCGTCCGCCAAGCTCATACCCATGCATCGGAGATACAGAAGGCGTGTGAGGAGGAAGATTATACAAGGCTTCATCGCCTGATGGCGAAAGAGAGCCAATTACACTCTGCTAGTTCTCATGTAACGTCATTGCAAAACCCTCTGCCGTTTATTCGAGAAGCTCTTACGGAGTCAGTCCTTTCATCAGACAAGTTTCTAACAATGGACATCCCTGAGCGTCCGATCCTACTTGATCCGTTTTTTAAGCAAGGAGACTACGGAATCATTTTCGCCCCCCGTGGTGTAGGCAAGAGCTGGCTTTCCTTGCTCATGGGGAAATCTCTATCAGAAAGCACAATGATGGGCACACATTGGCAAGGCAAGGAATCGCAGCGTGTGCTTTATCTTGATTCAGAAATGAACCTGCACGACTTACAAGAGCGTTGTCGGATGCTTTCTGTCAAGAGCGAGAATTTCAGTATCCTAAGCCATGAGATGCTGTTCAGCGCATCCGATGATAATTTGTCCCTAAATCTTACGGAGCCATCCCAGCAACAAGCCATTCTGGAATACTGTGAGGAGAGGAAAACCAACGTGCTAATCCTCGATAACCTGTCCACAGCATTCAGAGGATTGAGAGAGAACGAAAGTGATTCATGGGAGCAAGTCAGCCCGTGGATTCTCGACCTCCGCCGCCGGGGGATTGCTGTCATTCTCGTTTGTCATGCAGGGCGCAACGGACAAATCAGAGGCACCAGCAAGCGGGAAGACCCTGCTCACTGGATACTTAGCTTGGAGGATATGGATAGCGTTGATGAAGATGGATGCCATCAGTTCAAAACCAAATTCACTAAGTGCCGAAATTGTGCTCCGTCCTACGCCCCCTCGCTGGCATGGAAGCTCATTCACACCGAGGACGGAATCATAGCGGAAACCAGAGCCATCGACATCTATGACCAGTTCCTTGAACTTGTGGCCGGAGGTATCACATCTGCATCAGAGATTGCTACTGAACTAGGAAAGGGAAAGGGAACGATCTCCAAATGGGCGCACAAGGCGCAAGCCGATGGAAAAATTATCATCAAGAATGGACGATATTTACCGAGCAACTAACCACGCCGTTTCCTGTTTCCATCCTATAGGGTAGGAAACGGGAAACCGCTGGAAACGAGAATGGAAACCAACGGAAACCGTGAAGCTGGAAACCTTGCTGTTTCAATAGTTTCCAAGAAACACACAAGAAACGGCATGCCAAAAAAATGGAAACGATCCTATTATGAAACGGCTCTATTCAAAGAGTCAGAAAACTCCAGCCTTTAGGGGCTGTAAAAACTCCATCATGAAACCCAATGTCTTAACTCGTGAACGCCTCAAGTCTATCGAAGATGCCATCGATAAACATGGTGGAAGTGTATCCGTGCGCTTTCTGCAATGGAACCATTGCATATACTTTCAGGTAGTAGAGAAGGCCGTAGCAGAGGGATACATTGCATTTGAGACTAGAAAACCACGCACTGGTCGCCCGTCTCTCTGCGTCAGAAAAGTTAGCAAAAGTAATCCGACAAAACTACCTCACTTACGAAGCACTCTAGAGAATTGCATCAGCTTTCGTCATTGGGATTTTGCATTTTACTATGCCCTTGGTGAGTTTGGCCCTGGTCTATTCAGCTTCAAGCGTCGAGCCTATGTAGCCTACCAAAGAGCGTTTCCATCAGCTCGCAGTAAAGCAGGGGCAAAGGCAAGTGCTAGTCGCTTACTACGCAAGCCCCACATACAAGCAGCGATACAATGGACGTTTGCCAAGTTCTGTGATCCTGAAACAGACTACAAAGTTCACAATCCGCAAACAGCCACTGAAATATGGGATACGCTGCACTCGCTTGGAAGCTGGCGAGCTAGAGGGGCGCCGTATTGGATGCGGGTAAATTGGTGATAGTTGGTGATAGTAGGCCTTGGCGGAGATTGTTATGCTTTCATTAGCAAATGAATATTTTACACCGATTTTTTCCCAGCTTGGCAAAGCGTAAAGCCCTAGCGAGAGCTCAGGAGCATTGTTTGCCTAGCCTATTTGAATTCCGCCATGCCAAACCGAGTGACCAGCCAGTGCTTTACAACGCGCCTAAAGAGGACTGCTGGACAATCTATGCCCCTTGGTTAGACGGGAAGGGGGGTAGTATGTTGCGCTCGTCTCGAATCATTATGGTGTCAAAAAAAACAGGAGAGATTCTCTACGACGGATCAGCGAATGACGAAGGG
>DPWT01000128.1 GCA_003527555.1 Verrucomicrobiales bacterium
CCATCAGTGAAAAGGCGTGGTTATGGTATTGCTGCTGGAGTAGCTGCTACACTTGTGGTGGGAGCAATTGGGGTTGACCACTTTACCAGGGATGCTGGTTTTGGTGAGCAGATTGCTATGAATGAAATACCGCCGACCATAAGTGAAGGTTCAGGGGAGGGAGCATCGGTAACGCCTGAGCATACAGCGCCAACTGGCGTGAAAGAAGAGATTCGGAAACAAGCTAATCAAAAGCCAAAGCTTTTAGCAAATGTTGTTGTGTCTGATAAGTTTGCTAGTGCTAGTCCGATACAAACCAGAGGTATGGCATTAATTAGACCTGAAGGGGTGTCTGCAACATTGGATACTCAACATCTACCTAGCATGAATTCAAAGATCGGAACGGGTGCCATGCCGAGAGGCGGCGAATATACAGATTATCACTTTTATCGTAATTTGGGCAGATCTCCCAAGGACCAGTCAGTAATCGGTGATCGTTATGGAGCACTTACCGATAATGCCTTCAAATCCCCATGGAAAGACCCGCTATCCACATTTTCCGTGGATGTGGACACCGCATCCTATACCAATGTTCGCCGCATGCTCCAAAGTGGGAAGGTAGTGCCAAAAGATGCTGTAAGGATCGAGGAAATGATTAACTACTTTGCCTACGATTATCCACAGCCTGAAGGGAAGCACCCTTTCAGTGTGAATGTGGAAACGGCATCGTGCCCATGGAATGAAAAACACCGACTCGTGAAGGTGGGGCTCAAAGGTAAGGACATCATCCGTGAGAAGCGTCCTGCCACCAACCTCGTTTTTCTGCTCGATGTCTCCGGTTCCATGAACCGCCAAGACAAACTACCGCTGCTTGTTGATTCGATGAAGATTCTGCTCAAGGAACTTAATGCAGACGATTCTGTTAGTATTGTCGTGTATGCCGGTGCCGAGGGTGTTGCACTACCTCCGACCTACGTTAATGATGAGGGGCGCAAGGCGATCCTCAAGTCACTTGAAAGCATGCACTCTGGCGGATCAACCAATGGTGGTGCGGGAATTACTCTTGCCTACAAAATGGCGAAAAAGCATTTTGTTAAAGGTGGCGTCAATCGCGTGATTCTAGGTACGGATGGAGACTTCAATGTAGGTGTCACTGGTGACGAATCACTTGTAAACATGGTCGAGCGAGAGGCGAAGAGCGGAGTGTTTCTCAGCGTGCTTGGGTTCGGTCAGGGTAATCTGAACGATTCCATGTTAGAAAAAATTACCAATAAGGGAAATGGCAACTATTTTTACATCGATAGCCTGCGTGAAGGCCGTAAGGTGTTTCTGGATGATATGATGGGTAACATGGTTACGATCGCTAAGGATGTAAAAATCCAGATTGAGTTTAATCCATCAAAGGTGAGCAGTTATCGTTTGATCGGCTATGCTAACAGAATGCTCAAAAAGGAGGATTTTAAGAATAAGCTGATCGATGCCGGTGAAATCGGTGCAGGCCATACCGTCACCGCTCTTTATGAAATTGTTCCTGGTAACGCTGCCGAAGCGGCCCCAGAAGTTGATGAACTGAAGTATCAGGAAAATAAACCTCAACCTAAGCCGGTTGGTCGTAAGGTGGTGGATAGCCCAGAAATGATGACCGTGAAGCTCGCCTATAAGCAGCCGGAGGCAACCAAGGAAACCGAGAGCACCTACTTTAGTAAGGCTGTGGTCGATGGCAAGAAAACCTGGCAGCAGGCAAGTGAGGACTTCAAGTTTAGCTCCGGCGTTGCACTTTTTGGAATGCTTCAGCGTCAGAGCGAGTATGCAGGGCAGGGGGACTACGCGCTAGTTCGTAAGCTTGCTGAGCAAGGGCGTGGCGAAGACGAAAAAGGCCACCGCACTGAATTCTCTGACATCGTAAGAAAGGCAAAGTAGAAAATACGTTATTTTGCTGTGATGTTGAGCCGGATAAATCGATTGTTATATTAGTGTTTGATTGTAGCCAATCCGCCCAACTCAATCACAACTTTCTAATCAAAAAGCACCCGACCTTGGCAGCGAGCAATCGCCACCAAGGTCGTTTGATTTTCCAATCTTCGCCCACCGGATCAGATAGCGAAAGATCGTTTTCCCACTGTCGATTTAATGCTGCTACAGTATCTTCATCGAAGACAACGATGGCGGCTTCGGAGTTCATTAGCACAGAGAGTATATCGAAGTTGCTTGAGCCAATCACGGCAATATTGTCGTCCACTACCATTGTCTTGGCGTGTAAAACCGGCCCGAGGTATTCAATTAGCCTGACGCCCTTGGAGAGCATTTTGGGATAAAGCCCTTCGCGCAGATAATCGACAATTTTCACGTCTGAATCTCTGGGTAATAATGCGGAGACACTAACGCCCCGCTTACACGCCTCGTAAACAGCTCTTCGTAAACGTTTGGGCGGCACAAAGTAGGGCATTGTCATGCGAACAGAATGTTGCGCTTGCGCAAGGTGAACAGAGAAGAGCTTGCGGATTTCTTTTTGACTACTAAATCGTTGGCTGCCGATTACAATACAGCGACAACCATCACCATTTTTATTATCAGGTTTGGCATGGGTTTGATCGGCTGCATTATCGGGAGAAGAGGCAAGAGGCTGGAGGTCAATTTTTTCTCCTGTGGCATACTGCCAACTCGCCAGGAATAGACTATTAAGATGTATGGCTGCCGGGCCGAGGACTTTACAATGGGTATCGCGCCATGCGGAGTTGCCACTGTGTTTTTTCGACCATTGGTCAGAAATATTCATTCCGCCTGTGAAACACGCCATTCCGTCGATAACCAAATTTTTCCGATGGTTTCTGCCAAGGAGGCCGCAGCGTTTTCGCCAGAATGCGACCGGACGAAATTCCACGACATTCACGCCTGCGTCTCTCATTTTTGCCCACTGCATATTATCGGTTTCTAATGAGCCAATCGCATCGTAGAGCACTCTTACAGGAACTCCTTCACTGGCTTTTTGCGACAAGGCATTGGCAAAACGTGATCCTATGTTATCTGCGAGGAACATATACATTTCCAGATGTACAAAGTGTTTGGCGTTGCTGATAGCAACGAGCATTGCGTCAAATGCTTCATCGCCATCGAAGTAGGTGTTTATGCGGTTTCCCTCACTGGTACCGCCATGTTTTCCGCGCGAAAGCTCACGAGTTAGACGATCACGCCACACTGAGACCTTTCCCTTGATGTGTGCGCTAATAATCCTTGAGTTGAGAGCCATACTATTTTGGTTGTAAACCATTTTTCAGTAGATTGCCAGTAAGCCTTGCCATGGTGTCTGGCTATGCTATTCAAATGCAACACATCATGACCAAGACCTTACGCATCCTTCTTTTGACGTTACTTGTATCCATTCCTACTGCCATGGCGGCCGGTGGCGGCGGAGCCGCTGAGCCGGTGCCGTTTCAAGAGAACATGAAACAATTTCCTGCTGAGGAAAGGGCCGCTGAGATTACAGGGATTTGGGGTAAAATAAGCTACCGTGCCGAGCAGGAACCATTCCTCCTGGTGGCAACAATCATCTTTATCCTCGCTATCGCGCATACATTTTTTGCGGTACCTTTGACGAAATATTCTCACAGATTACAGCATGAGCACGATGCGCGAATTCGTAAAATGAAAGACGCGTCTGGTGAGTCGGCCTTAGCGGGTGACATGGTTTGCTTCAAAGCGACATTTTTCCATTTCCTCGGTGAAATAGAGGCGATTTTTGGTATTTGGGTGCTGGTACTCATCGGAGCAATAATGAGCTTTTATGACGTGGGAACGGTGCAAAATTATATTTCTGGAGTCAATTTTACCGAGCCAATGTTTGTGGTGATTATCATGGCTCTGGCGTCTACCCGTCCCGTATTACGCTTCGCTGAAAACTGCTTGAGTTTTTTTGCTAGATTTGGAAAGGAAACACCTGCAGCATGGTGGTTATCTATCCTAATTGTAGCTCCAATCCTAGGTTCGTTTATTACCGAGCCTGGTGCGATGACCATCGCTGCGATGTTGCTGGCAAAAAAATTCTACAAGTTAAAACCTAGTCCTAAACTTGCCTATGGTACGCTTGGGCTGCTGTTCGTTAATATTTCTGTGGGCGGAGTGTTGACTAACTTTGCGGCACCTCCCGTGCTGATGGTGGCACAGAAGTGGGGGCTTTCTACACCTGAAATGTTGATGCATTTTGGGGATAAAGCGATTGTAGGCATTCTGTTGTCTACAGGGCTTTATTTCGCGGTTTTTCGTAAGGAGCTTGATCAGCTAGCATCACGCCTTGCCGACCATGATGGTGATGGAAAAGGTGACTTACAAGACGATCATGATCGTCCAATCCCGGTCTGGATTACAGTGACACATTTATTTTTTATGGCTTGGACAGTCTTTTTTGCACACACACCTGCGCTGTTTATTGGTGGATTTCTCTTCTTTTTGGCATTTCGTCAAGGAACGGCGCATCACCAGACGGACGTGCAGTTACGTGGGCCGATTCTCGTTGGTTTTTTCCTAGCAGGGCTGGTGATTCATGGTGGGCTGCAAGGCTGGTGGTTAGAGCCGATCATAACTAGCTTAGATGAGTGGCCGGTATTTGTCGGCTCTGTAGTCTTGACCTCTTTCAATGATAATGCAGCGATCACTTTTCTGGCGAGCCAGGTGAGTGGTCTTGGTTCGGACATCAAGTATGCCATTCTTGCTGGTGCTGTATGTGGTGGTGGTCTTACCGTGATTGCCAATGCACCCAACCCTGCTGGGCAAGCACTGCTTGCGCGCTTTTTTGGTGATGGTGTTTCACCTGGTAAGTTACTCATGGGGGCTTTCATTCCAACGGTGATCGTATCCTTGGTGATGATGCTCTTCCCTGATCCCACTGTGGGCGACATCTTTGATGAAGAGAAACCTAAGATAGAAGAAACAGCTGAGAAGAAAGCAACAGACTAATGTTTACTGGACTGATAGAAGCTACAGGCACTGTGCGCTCAATTGAGTTACGCGGTGACCAGGCGCGTTTGGTAGTTGCAGTTGCATTTGCCGGCGAACTGACCGATGGCGAATCGGTGGCAGTAAATGGCTGTTGCTTAACCGTTACGGAGTCTGATGAAAATTCTGCTAGTTTTGATGTGCTTAAGCAAACGCTGGATGTCACTTCGCTTGGTAGTCTCTCTAACGGGTCGCTCGTCAATCTCGAGCGTGCCATGCGCGCAGACGGCCGCTTCGGTGGTCATTTTGTACAAGGTCATGTTGATGCTACCGGGGAGATTCTTGATTTTTCAGAGCATGGCCAAGATCATCGGCTAGAGATTGCGTTACCTGAGGATATTCACCGGCTCTGTATCGACAAAGGCTCGCTTGCGATCGATGGTGTTTCGCTCACCATTGCTGAATTATTAGAAAACTCTGCGGTTTTCTGGATCATTCCTCATACGATCGAGATGACGAATCTTCAGCAGGCCGCAGAAGGCAATACGGTCAACCTCGAGGCTGATGTGATTGCTAAGCATGTGGCGAAGCTTGTGGGGAAGTAGGGCAGCTCACAGCGCCGTCCTTCGTTACACCAATAAATCATTCACCACGTGACCATGCACATCAGTGAGGCGATAGTATCGGCCTTGGTGGCGGAATGTTAGGCGTTCGTGGTCGATTCCTAACTGGTGCATTAAAGTTGCGTGTAGATCGTGCACGGTGACCTCATCTTTGACGGCGGAGTAGCAGAAATCATCGGTCTCGCCGTGAATGAGCCCAGGTTTAAATCCGCCGCCAGCGACGAGTGTGGTGAAGCAGTTGGCGTGGTGGTCGCGACCGTAGGATTTTTTGACTTTTCCGTCTTGGCTGAAGGTGGTTCTACCGAACTCGCCACCCCATATGACGATGGTGTCATCTAGGAGGCCGCGTTGTTTGAGGTCAAGAATCAGGGCGGCACTTGCTTGGTCGGTTTCCTTGCAGCGTTTGGGTAGGTGGTTTGGAAGATTGAAGTGGTGGTCCCAGCCGGAGTGGAACAGCTGGATGAAGCGGACATCGCGCTCGGCAAGTCTGCGAGCCATCAGGCAATTGAAGGCAAAGGTGCCGGGTTTACGTGCGTCCTCACCGTAGAGCTTATAGGTTGACTCCGGTTCATCTGAGAGATCAGATAATTCAGGCACTGAGCTTTGTAGTCGGAATGCCATCTCATACTGCGCGATGCGTGTGGCTACTGCTGGATCGGCGCTACGAGTCAGTTCTTCTTCGTTGATCTGATTGATTACGTCGAGGATCCGGCGACGGTCGGCGATGGGTTTCTCTGCTGGGTCGTTGAGATACAGAACAGGCTCATTGCCGGAGCGAAACCGTACGCCAGCGTGTTTGCCTGATAGGAATCCGGTGCCCCAAAGCCGGTTGTTGAGTGGTTGCATGTTGCCGAGGTCACCCCGGGAAACGAGTACGACAAACTCGGGAAGGTTTTTGTTCATGGTTCCTAATCCGTAGCTGAGCCATGAGCCGATTGATGGTCTGCCGGGTAGGTTGTGCCCGGTCTGCATGAAGGTCATCGCGGGGTCGTGATTGACCGGCGTGGTGCTGGTGCTGCGGATGGTGCAGAACTCATCGGTGATTTTGCTTAGGTGTGGGAGTAGCTCACTCATCCAAGCGCCGTTATTTCCGTGTTGGGAAAATTTGTATTTGCTATCGATGATCGGGTGAATTTTGTGCTTATCGTTAAATCCTGTTAGGCGGCCACTTTTTTTGACCAGTTCGAAGATATCTTGACCATGGTATTTTTTCAGCGCTGGTTTGGGGTCGAAGAGGTCGACCTGTGACGGGCCGCCCGACTGGAACAGGTAGATAACACGTTTGGCACGTGGCCGGTGGTGGGATTGGAGTTGGCCTTGCGTGCTGAAATTACCATGAGCAGCCTGCATACCTGCCAGTGCCATACCGCCTAGACCTGCAGTGCCGAGCTTGAGCATCCGTCGGCGATCCATGTTGTGTAGTGTTGTTTGAATTTCATCCATGGTTTATTTGCGGGTAACAGTTTCGCTGAGGTTCATAATCGCTAGGCAAATGTCGGTGAGAGCTGCGAGCTGGGGCCGATCGATAGATGTTTCGGTCGGGGAGCTGCCGATTGTGAGGAGCTTGTCTGCGTTGGTTGGATTTATCTGATAGTGTGCTAGGCGATCGCGGTGGAGGTTATTGAGGGTGGTAAGCTCCTTGTCGTTGGGAAAACGGGTCAGGACAAGTTGGAATGAGCGTGTTACTGGGGCATCAGGCCGCTGCTTCAAGATACGTTCTGCGAGTTTCCGTGCGGCTTCGATGTAGGTGGGGTCGTGCAAGGTGGCGAGCGCTTGGAGCGGGGTGTTGGTGGTTGGGCGCTCAACGCTGCATATATCTCTATTAGGTGCATCAAAGACAGCCATGCCGGGGTGCATGGCGGCGCGGCGCCAATAGGTGTACATGCTTTTTCGGTAGAGGTCGTGGCCACTGTCTTGTTTGTAAATTTCTGCGTGGCTTTTTGGTGCGTTTAGATCCTCCCAGATGCCAGCGGGTTGGTAGGGCCTCACGCTAGGGCCGCCGACTTTGCGGGTGAGTAGACCACTGATGCCCAGTGCCTGATCACGGATGGTTTCTGCAGGTAGTCGGAACGATGGGCCGCGTGCGAGCAGTCGGTTGTCTGGGTCGTCGAGTTTTGGGCGATGACGTGAGTATTGTCGGTACGTTGCGGAGAGCACGATTTGGCGAATCAGGTGGTGCATATCCCAGTTGTTCTCACGGAAGTCAGTTGCCAGCCAGTCGAGTAGCTGCGGGTGGCTTGGGAGCGCGCCTTGCAGGCCGAAATTGTCTGGTGTCTTGACGATCCCGACGCCAAAGAATTGTTGCCAGACGCGGTTGACGGTAACGCGTGCAAATAGCGGGTTTTCTGGAGCGGTGAGCCACTTGGCGAGGCCGAGTCTATTTTGCTCATAGCCTTCGAATTTGGGTAAAACATCCGGTGTGCGAGCGGTGACTTTGTCTCCAGGTTGATCAAACTGACCTTGTTTCAGGATGAACGTTTCTCGTTGTTTTTCCTTCATGATCATCACTAGGGGAGCTGATTTATCTCCTGGTTTAGTGCTGATATAGGGTGCTGCGGTTTTCTGTTTGCGCCCGTTTTCTCCCGGTGCTCCCACCTCGGCACTGGTGTTGAAGAAGGCGTAAAAGGAATAGTAGTCGCCGATCGAAATAGGGTCATATTTGTGGTCGTGGCAGCGGCAGCAATCCATGGTCAGACCGAGGAAGAGAGTGCCCGCTGTCGTTGTCTTGTCGTTGGCGTATGTGACGCGGTATTCCTCGTCGATTATGCCACCTTCGATCGAGTAGCCGTGGTTGCGGTTGAAGCCTGTGGCGATGAGTTGCTGTTGAGTTGGTTTTTCTAACAAATCACCTGCAAGCTGCTCGGTGACGAACTGATTGTAGGGCATGTTTTGGCGAAATGCACCGATCACCCAATCACGCCACGGCCACATGGTGCGGGCGTTGTCGAACTGGTAGCTATTGCTATCTGCATAGCGTGCGTTATCCAGCCAGATGGCGGTCATGCGTTCGGCGTAGTCGACACTCGTAAGCAGGCGGTTGACGAGATTCTCGTAGGCATTGGGTGAGGAGTCGTTAACGAATTTATCCACTTCTTCGGGGGTCGGTGTGAGACCAGTTAGGTCCTGAGTGACTCGGCGGATGTATGTGATGCGCTCGGCTTCCTTGGAGGGGTGGATGTTTTCCTTTTCCAGTCGGTTTAGGACAAAGTGATCTATTGGTGTGAGTGGCCAATTTTTGTCAAATGTCTTCGGGGGGGCTATTTTTTTGATTGGCTCGAAGCTCCAGTGATTACTGTATTCGGCGCCTTCATCGATCCAGCGGATAAGGAGCTTTTTCTCTTTTTCTGTGAGTGCTTTTTTGTTTTTTGGCGGGGGCATGAGTTCATCAGGATCCTCGCTAAGGATACGCTGTACTAGTTCACTAGCCTTGGAGTTTCCCGGAACAAATGCCGCTCCGCTATCGCCGCCTGTTAGCGCAGCGTCACGCTTATCCAGCCGCAGACCACCTTCACGTGTTTCCGAATCCTGTCCGTGACAAGCGTAACACCTGTCGGAGAGAATGGGCTGGATGTCTCTGCCGAAGTCAATGGTGTCGTCGGCATGCAAGCCGCACCATGTTGTCACTGTTGCTAGCAGGAGAGATGTGACCGTGGTTTTTCGACTGGTTAGCATTACGTTGAATACATAGCAAGCTGACAGGTTTTGTCAAAATAGCTGCCAGTTTTAAGCTGTCAGATTGAGTAGCGCCTGAGCTCGAAGGTTTCGAATTTCTCCACGACTGCGACGTTTGGGAATTTTGATTCGAACTTGGGGAATTGTGTGTCTCCCGAATAGTTCTGGTAAACATGGGAGACGAGAATCTCTTCAAGTTGATCCATGAAGAGCTCGTAAACCTGTGCGCCGCCTATGATGTAGACCTCGGGCTTGATGAGCTGGATGTTTTTTAGATCGGCGGGGGAGTGGATCACCTCTGCGCCCTCGGCTGACCATGACCCGTCGCGTGTGAGCACGATGTTTTGTCGGTTGGGGAGTGGTTTGCC
>DPWT01000203.1 GCA_003527555.1 Verrucomicrobiales bacterium
GAAATTCATTGATGCATGCCAACACAACAACCTGATGAGAGCTCTTGCCTCTATGGGGGCCGCATCTGACGCATTAGACGATCCTCTAAATGATACGATCAACTACGTATCAAACGGGCTCGAGATAAGAACCCCAAACAGCGAGTGGCAATTTCTTACCAACAGTTCGTCGATATACAACATCATGAATATCGACAAAAACCGTAATGAAGTTGCTGTTGGCTTTTACAATCCGTTGATGCGCACATCTGCACGGATTCTCTATTTTCCAGTCAAAGAAAAAGGAGGGAAAACTTTTGTGTGTCTCTCTCCATTATTGAAGGCGGCGTTGACGACCGATGGAATTAAGGGCACTCGGCACTTAGCAATTCACCAACGTGATGACGAGCAAAAGCTGATCCGTCAAATCCCCAGCGTCATCTTTAAACACATAGAAGCCCAGCCTGCTGAATCTCCTGAACAACTTATTGAAAAATTTCTCGCCGCAAAGAATTTTAAATACGCTGTCGCATTACTCCCGTCAAAAGAACTGCTGAAACCCACAGAAAAGGAACAATTTCCTTTGTTAGAAAATCTGGCCTTTCTCTGCCAAGGATTGAACTCTGTCAAATCATTACCTAAGCCATCGATAACAATTGCAAGAGAAGGTTTACTGGCCGCCGCACCACTGGAATATAGAGTGCCAAACAAACCTGGCACTTTCCAAACATGGCAACTATGGATGATAAAAGGCGATAAAGGATGGCACCTAATACCCAAAAAATCGATAGAGACGATTGTGGATGAAAAAATAAAACAAAAGATCAAGGGATTGTCTGATAAACTTGACACAATAACCAAGAACCAACGCAAAGAACGTTCTAAGAAAATGCTCAGTCACGTAACTAACATTAATTTAGTTGAACTCAAAGAGGCTGTCATCAAACAAAAAGCAATTAATCTTTTCAAACTATACCGCAGCCGCCTTCGTAGTTATGATTATGCATCCGCACTTGATTGCTGCGCTATGCTGGATAGCTCAAACAATACTCGCACTCTAAAAAACTTTGACTATGCGATTCGTGGTGCAAGCGATCATACAAAAGACGACCTGATACTTGGGGTGGTTAAATCAGGGAAATGGAGTGGAGTATCGGTGCGCACCCAATCAAAAACCACTGGCGCTCATGATTTCCCGTTGTATCTCTTTTTAAATACTAACAATGGCGCAAAAATTCTACTCGATATTGATCTTCGCTATCCCACAAATAAAGGCCGAAGTATCATTAACCAAAGCAACTGGGATAAACTTAAAAAAAATATCCCGAACGAAGCACTCAAGCAGGTAGAAACGATCTTTGCGGCACACGAAAAAATAACCGCAAAAAACATACAAGAGGAGAAAAAACTCCACGAGTAAATTGGTTGCAATTTATATTCAGCCCCTAACGATCTCATCTCCCAGACAACCGCATGACCACTACGGATTCTGCCAAACACCTCGAAAGAGCCGTCTCATCCATAATAAAGGGACAAGAACAAACCATCCGCAACATTCTCGCTTGTATGATCTCTGGAGGTCATGTCTTGTTAGAAGACAATCCAGGCACAGGAAAGACAACACTCGCCAAAGCGATTGCAGGCTCCATCAGCGGCGCGGTATTCAACCGCATCCAGTTCACCCCCGATCTATTACCATCTGATATTCTGGGGGTCTCTATCCTCAACCAGAAAACGAGCGAGTTCCGCTTCCACCCTGGCCCGGTATTCACCGACATCCTGCTGGCGGATGAGATCAACCGCGCGTCGCCACGAACTCAGAGCGCATTATTAGAATCGATGGCCGAGAGACAAGCCACCATAGAAGGAACTTGCCATGATCTGGACGGGCTGTTCTTTGTCATCGCCACACAAAACCCAGTTGAGTTTCGCGGCACTTATCCGCTCCCCGAAGCACAAATGGATCGTTTCACCATGCAATGCTCGCTTGGCTACGTCACAGCAGAACAAGAGGTGGATATCCTAGCCGCGCAGAACCAGGGTCACCCTCTCGATACATTGGATCCCGTAGTCACGCTTGAAGATATTCATACGCTGCAAGCAGCAGTCTCCAATGTCCGCATCAGTGACGAACTCCGCCGCTACATCGTTGCCCTGAGCAATGCCACTCGCGAGATCGACGAGGTGCAACTCAGCGCAAGCCCAAGGGCCTCGCTCTCGCTGATGAAGCTCTCCCAAGCACTGTCTCTGTTTGAAGGGCGCGAGTTTGTGACGCCAGAAACCATTCAGGAGCTCGCCTTGGATGTTATCGCCCATCGACTGATCATCACCCCGGAAGCCAAGTTCAACGGCATGACAGGCCGCGCCGTGGTTGAAAGCATTCTGGAAAACACACCCATTCCGGTGTAGTTTAGAAAAGACATGGATAATGTCAGGAAAGTGCCACTATTCCGGCGATGGACCCACAAGATTTATCACCGAAGTTCGGCAATAACACACTTTTTCACCCACAGGATTCGTCCTGCGGGAATTCTACTCATTTTGCTCCTACCGGCGGCATGGATGCTATTGCCACTCTACAGACTTGGCCCACTATTCCAGCTACGCGGGCTGATTCTGGTCATCCTTGGGGTATCAATTCTCTGGGCATTTTTTCGCCAGGCAAAGGTACGCATACAGCGCGATCTACCACGGCTCGCCACCGCAGGTGAACCCCTGACGTATCGTGTGCGCGTCAAGAATCTGGGGAAACTGAACCTAACAGGCACAAGCTTACTCGAGCTTACACCCGATAACCGTCCAAGCCTAGAGAGCTTTACATGGTCGCGCGAGCCGGGTGAGGAAACTCGGAATGTGTTTGACCGCACCCTCGGATACTACCGTTGGGAATGGCTACAAAGGAGCCTAACACTTTTCAAACAAAAGGGTATGCCACCCCTTCCACTCATCAAACCCAGCGAACAATTATCAACCACACTGACGATTACACCTCGAAAACGTGGAGTGATCGCGCTCCGTGACATGCGCCTTTGCCTGCCGGACCCGTTTGGGGTTTTCCAGCGCTGTAGAAAAACGGAGAGCTCACCCGGCAAGCTGATCGTGCTTCCGCATCGCTACCAACTACCTGCTCTGGATCTGCCCGGTAATGCACGTTTCCAACTCGGAGGTGAGGCAGCGTCTAACACCGTGGGTCAGTCTGGCGACTTCACCAGTGTCCGCGACTACCGCCCCGGCGATCCCCTACGCCACATCCATTGGAAAAGCTGGGCACGAACGGGCAAGCCCATCGTCAAAGAATACCAGGATGTCTTTTTTCCCCGCTATGGTCTGGTCTTGGACACCTTCGCTCCTACTGAGGATGAAGATATGTTTGAGGAAGCGGTCTCGGTAGCAGCATCGTTTGCGTCCAGCATCGACACCCGGGAAACATTGCTTGATCTAATGTTCATCCGCGATGAAGCGTTTGTCTTCAGTGCAGGGCGAGGTGAAGAACGCGTGGATAAGATGCTTGAAATCCTCGCTGGTGTGAATTGCGAACCGGTGAGTGACTTCCACGCCCTACAAAAACTCGTGCTCCGCTACCAAGATGAACTTACTGCGTGCATCTGCATTTTCACAGGCTGGTGCGAGCAGCGGAGAGACACCGTGACACGTCTGCAACGTGCAGGCATGGAGCTCAAAGTCATCAGCGTTTGCCGCGACCTTGAAGCATCCAGAAAAGAACATGTATCCTTTCCCGCTCCAGTGCCTGTGAAGTGGCTCCGCGCCGGCCACATCCAGGAAGACCTGATGACTAGTGCTAATTCCTGACTCCTGACCCCTGATTTCCATGAACCCCACTCCACCACGCCTTCTTGCCGGTGTCATCACCCTTGCCTGGGGCGGGTTGACAGGAAACCCTACGTGGGGGTTATTTGCCGCATTACTGTTAGAATCGAGATCATGGACAAACTTACGCTGGGACTTCAACCGCAGTTCCTACATCAGGGCGTGGCAGTTCTCGATTTTGATTGGGGCACTGATCGCTATCTTGGCTTGGATCAACGGGGTGAAGGCGGGCAAGCTGCACACATTGTTTGTCTGGACACCACTGATTCTACTTCCGCTTGAGCTTGCTCAGCGCTACGGCAAAGCATCAAAAATCCCACTGAATACTTTTTCGTTTTTTGCCCGTAAAAAAATGGACAGAGATATCACTGAGGGACGGCACACCTCGCCACGGATGGTCAATACCGGCTACCTCTACATCGCGGTAGTCATTCTTGCCACTGCAATGGCGAGCAAACACGACATCCACCACTTTATCGGGCTCTCATTAATGACTGCCGCCTGTTTGTTTTTCTATGTGCGTAAGAACGGGTTTCGCCCATGGGCGTGGTCGATTGCTTTGGCAATCAGCCTAACACTTGGATTTGCCGGGCAGTTGAGCATGTTCAAACTCTACCATTATTTCACTGGAGCACAGAGCGCAGGCGGTGGCCATCGCACGCACACCAATGAATCGCGCACCAGCATCGGCAAACTCGGCAAACTAAAACTCAGCCCAAGGGTGTTCTGGCGGATGTCAGTTCATGAAGGCAATGTTCCTGCCTTGCTGCGGACAGCAGTATACAACCGCTACGCACTGGCACGTTGGACTCACGAGTACATCCCACCTGCGGGCAGCGATCCCATGCTTGAGGATGACTTCACGGATGACACACGCATCAGTGCCTTCCAAGATCGGGACACGCGAACATTTGGTAAAGATACGAAACTAGATTTATCAGAAAAAGGCGACCTCAGTATCATCGGCGAGGTTGATTCCCACGTCAAAAACAACCCCATTCCCCTGCCGGAGAACATGCTGGCATATGGCGATCTGGGCGCAGAACCCTTGGTCAGCAGAAATTCACTGGGCACGGTCCGCATCGGCAACCCTGAGAACCATGTCATCAACTACACCGTCTGGACAGGTAAGGAGCCCACTACCGAGGATGATCCAGTGGATGAATTCGACCTTCATATCCCGGTGCAGGAAAAGGCGGCAATCACCCGCATTGCCAATCAGCTAGGGCTCGACAGGGAAGGCCTTAGCACGCGTGCCAAGATTAACATCCTGCGCGACTTCTTTAGCAATGAATTCCAGTATAATACCCATCTCAAAACGCCAAGCGTGGAACGAGGCAGACGCAGTACTGCTGTGGGTATGTTTCTAGAAACAACACGCGCAGGGCATTGCGAGTACTTCGCGACCGCCACAGCCTTGCTGCTCAGGGAAGCAGAAATACCCTCGCGCTACTGTGTCGGCTTTTCCGTCAACGAACAGAACTCTGACCGCGAAGAATGGATCATGCGTGGCCACCACGCCCACGCATGGTGCCGCGTATGGGTGGAGGAGGAAAATGCCAATGGTGAAGTGGTTAGCAAGTGGGAGGATGTAGACCTAACACCATCTGCTTGGCATGAAATGGACATGCTTGGGAGACCCGACTGGCAGCGCAAGCTGATCGATTGGTGGCAGCGTGTGCGTGAGGACTTCCTGATCTGGCGCACCAGAGAGGCCAACAAAACCAATGTGGCGATCGTCGTGGGCACGATCATCACTATACTGCTTTCCTGGATCAGCTGGAGACTCTGGCACTCGCGTCAACGCAATGAAGTAAAGAAACAAAACCACTCCTATAATCGCCCTAAGGATATAGCCATCACATCCCTAAACAAGCTCGAGCCTCTGCTTACAAAAAAATTAGGCTCTCGCCCAAGTGGTGTACCACTTTGCCGCTGGATGCTCGGACTCACACACCCTCATCCTGTATTAGACGAAAAGCTACAGCGGATTAACGAGCTGCACTCACGGCTGAGATTTGATCCTCAAAGAGCACCCACAAACACCCAAGACGATCTAGCAAACCTAACAAATGAGCTGCGGCGTTTTTTAAAAAAGAACCGATAATTAGGTTTGTTGTATAAAGAAATTTCACAAAACGGCCCTGCTCTGGGATAGTGACAACTTTTCATGCTACGGCGTCGATGATGGCTTTTCAACAAATACCTACTTATAGTTGAAGCGTCCAGCAGCCGCATATCGCAATAGGGATGACTTTTTTAATTGGAGTCGATGAGAATGAGAGTAGCATACGGCCATGAATTACAGTCGCTCAAAAACACCTCTGATATTCTTTGCTGCAGTGGTAATTCTTAGCATTGTGACGATATTCCTGCTTATCGGCAAATACAGATCCAACACAACCGCTCTGACCGGCACCAATACCCCTACAATACCACAAGGTGGAGATCAAATGACCCTCACCCCGAACGGCAAACACGTCGACGATGTGGACACACGACTAGGTGGCACGCCGGAGGATCTTGTTGGGCGCATTAGTGAAGTCGCAATTAGGGCAAACGATACAGGTGACGTGCAGCCATTAATCGAGCTTCTGGGAACCAAAAACCTGAGTGCGATCCAAGCAAAAAAACTACGCGCCTTAGCTTTAGCCTCTAAACTAAAGCTCGATCTAAATAGTCCATTTTCACCTATTCAGGGAGCGAATGACCGTTGGTCACTTAACCTGTTTGATCGATCACGCATCCTACTTGATCTGGAAAAGACCGAGGAAGGTAAGTGGCGGGTTGGTAAGATCACTCTGTTCGAAACTAGTAAATCCATCACTGCTAATGACACCACATCCGGCGGCAAAGATGGATCAGCAAATCCTGACGACACGCATGCAGCAACGATAGCCGTGAGCCGCTTCATGAATGCTATCATGAAGCTGGATCCAGCCGAAGCACGCAAACACATCGACACCTCACAAATTACTTATGCAAAACTTGCAGGACTTTGCATCATTTTTGAAGAAGGTGATTATACGCTGAGCAAGAATCGCCCTCTTAGAAAGATGTTCCTGCGTGAAACAAGTGCAGGTTGGTTGGTAATGCTGGAAACACCAAACAAGAAAAATCTCGCTATGTTCGCCATCAATACCAAACGAAAAAATTTGGACACCCCATGGAAGATCACTGAAATCAATTTAGATAAACTACTCACCGATTACGCAAATCGCTTTTCGGATGGCGATATTTATTACACACCGCTGATCAAGAATCTAAAAGGCGGTGATTCTCTCGTTGTTTATTTCGATCTTGATTCAGGATTACTTACAGAGCGGACTCAGCATCAGCTCAGTATTGTCGCGGTTCTTCTGAAGTCTGATAAAAATAAAAAACTTACCATATCTGGCCACACCGACGCACTCGGTTCAGACCAATACAATCTTACTCTGTCCAAGAAGCGCGCAAACACGGTGATGGAATTCTTTATCAAGAAAGGAATACCTGCCACACAAATAAAGATTTCAGGGTTCGGCAAGGCTCAGCCAAGATTACCAAACCAGACTAAAGATGGTATAGACAACCCAGACGGACGACGTGTAAACCGCAGGGCAGAAATCCTTCTCGATTTCTAATCAATCAATGAAAAAAACATCCACACAACAACACCTACTCTACTGTTTCGTGGTGGCTTTCGTCATCGGCCTGATTGTTGTGACTTTACTCGCATACATGCGCAGTCATACGGGCCAACTTGCACCCATAAAATCGATGAAATCGTGGCAGCATGCGGATGCGCCTCTAGGTCATCCTCTCCTTGACGGCAGCACCCCTGCCTTCGATCCCCGCTTCATTCAACTCTCTGCATTTGATCGTAATCTTCTGCCCATAGCTACAACAATGATGCAGCCAATGGGAAGTCGCCATGGCGCTCTGACATACAATGCACAACCCTTCTGGGCTAACAATAAGCAGCGCGGCGGTTATCATACCGGCGACGACATCAATGGTATAGGGGGTATGGACTCTGACCTTGGCGATCCAGTATTTGCAGCGGCAAACGGCATAGTTATCTATCGTGGCGAACCTTCCCATGGGTGGGGTAACACATTGATTCTAGCACATAGGTCTGCCGATGGCGATATACACCAACTGATGTATGCCCATTTACAGAAAAGTAGTGTAGCAGTGGGTGAACTGGTCGCTATGGGAGAAAAAATAGGCACCGTCGGCAACGCTAACGGAAATTACCCGGCGCACTTACACCTAGAGCTAAGACATACAAGTGGAGTATGGATTGGCTCTGGCTACGTTCAAGAAGGCACAGAGCACCTCAACCCTGATTTAGTGATTAATAAATATTCCAAAAAACCAACAGAAATGTTAAATATTGCACCGTTATTATCCGTCAAATACGATCAATTAGAAAAAGCGCGCGCAAACATGATGATAAACAACAATGCACAATAGCTTTGGGCACAAATCATAATCATTACTTACTTCAAATGCCCCAACCTACTCACAACTCAAGTCTTCAAACTACACATATGGGCGAAAACTCGCAAAATACAGATTTTACTCCACTCGAGCTTAGCGAAATCGGCGAGCTTCTCCCGGCATACGAAATATATCACCTCATCGCCAAAGGAGGTATGGGTGCCGTATATATGGCACGTCAAAAATCACTCGAACGTGATGTAGCCATCAAAATTTTACCGTATCATCTCGGTAAGGATGCAAACTTTCGTGCGTCTTTTGAAGCCGAAGCAAAAAGCATGGCAAAACTGGACCATCCTAACTTGATAAGTATTTACGATTTTGGCCAGGTGGATGGACTTCTATATATCATCATGGAGATGGTTCAGGGTAAATCCCTTTATCACTCGGCCTACGAAAAAACTATCGAACCCAGTGAAGCCGCCCGCATTGTCATAGGTATATGTGCAGGCCTTGGCAACGCCCACGAAAACAATATTTTACACAGAGACATCAAGCCAGCTAATATCCTTCTTGATCAAAATGCATCACCAAAAATTGGCGACTTCGGCTTGGCACAGCCAGCCGGAGATACAAAATCGGGCTTATCATTCGGCACTCCAGGTTACTCGGCACCTGAAGTGATTCACAACCCTACATCTGTCGACCAAAGCACAGACATCTATTCTGTTGGCATTATCCTTTACGAGCTACTCACTGGTCATCTTCCATCTAGCCCATATTCCCCAGCCGCCTCTGAGGTGACCTGCGATACCAGATATGACCACATCATCCGCAAAGCCACTCATCCCACACCTGCTCTTCGTTATCGAGATATCAAATCCATGTCTAACGATCTTGAAAAGATCATGAACACGGAGCCGCAAAAAAAGCCACGACTTGTCGCGGCAGAATCCAAATCATCATCGACAGCTAAGACCTTACTAACCGCTGAACCAGCAACAAACGCACCTAAATTAAAAACAGATCATTCATCAGGTGGTAGCAAAAAAATAGCACCGGCAAACACCAAGTCTGAACCAACAAATAATAATAACACAAATCCACCTATACCTCTGAAAGTTGGATCCAATGCGCCGCTGATCAGGAACATCATCATTATTATTGCACTGCTCGCTGCCATCTACATCGCCTGGGAAGGCTACAAAGTCGTAAGCAGCAAACGCGAGGCGGAACAAGAACTCGCAGATGAGGATAAGGCAAAACGTAAAAAAGAGGCTCAGGAGAAAAGAGACCTTGAACGCAAGGACCGAGAGGCCGCGATCGTGGCCCAGCAGAATAAACAGATTAAGAAGCCAAAAGGAGCTACACCGGTAATACTTAAACCTAAGATAGAGTCCCCTATTGAGACTCTCGACCGTCTGAGATCAGCTCTTTTCCAAGGCAAGCGCAACGAAATGCCTAAATCCACCATTATTGAAGCTAATCGTGCTAGGTTCTACATATCCACACCAATGACATGGCATGCTGCGCAACAATTCTGCGAACGGCATGGAGGGCACCTCACAGTTTGCCAAGAGTCAGCTGACCTGAAAAAATTTGCCCGTAAGATTAAAGACGACGCATTCGTCTGGCTGGGAGCAGGCACCGCAGGCAATAACGAGTGGCGATGGATCGACGGCACGCCGTGGAAACAAGACATTCGCAAGACCTCAAAAGCCGCTTATGTATCCGTAAACGAAACCGGTATTCTCAGGCCGCTTTCAGCACAAACCACTCTTCCATTTTATATCGAGTGGATGATGGATGGCTCCACTCCCGGAAACCTCATAGCACAACTTCAAAGGTGCTCTGATTCCATCAAATCAGGAACACCGGAATACCCGGCCGGCACAACAAGCTACGACAACCGTTATTACCTGTGTGTCGATCGCGCTTCTGACTGGCAGACAGCCCGTGATTTCGCTGCTACCGCAGGCGGCGTGCTTGGCGTCCCCTCCAATGCTGATGAAAATAGCTGGATCACCATATTCCTTGAAGATAAACTAAATCGCAATGAAGCATGCTGGATTGGCGGATTCCACCCAGCCAATAGCTCATGGAAATGGTCAACTGGAGAGCCATGGCAATTTGCCAACTGGCGTGCAGGCGCTCCTGATGAAAATACAGAAAAGCAACTCGCTTGCGCCATGACATCCTCTGGAAAATGGGACGATTACACGAGCAACGCTACCCTTCGCTCGTTTCTTATCGAATGGAGTAAGGACGGGCAAGGTTTGGAGACCGTAAAGATAGATAAATTAATAGAAGATAACCCCATAGCAACAGTCCGAGCTAAGTGCGCTGCACTCCTTATCGGCATACAAAAACGCTACGAAAAAGACTTTCATAATAACATCAAAGGCTATGAGCAGGAACTTGCCATTTTCCAAAGAAACTTGGTTGTCAGTGAACAAAAGAAAATCCAGCCTCTCATATTAAAAATGAAAAGCCTCTACAATAATGGCCGTATTCCTAAATCTAACAATATTAGAGGATTACCGAAAGAACTCGATAAAATTTTCGACTCACGCCTACAGAGACAAACCCGTATTCAGAGTAAATACTCTAACGATATTGAGAGTATCCGCCGGCCATACCGAGCCAATCTCGCTAGGTTGTCTAAAGAGTTGAAGAGTAAGGGGCTCGCATCCCGCGTAAAATACGTTGAAAAAGAGCTCTCCGACACAGATAAGGAAACCGAAAATTTCATGAATCACATTCTTGAGAATTAAGCTGATGCACCACTCGGTTTTTTAATTTACTGTATATTACGAACCTGTGTATTACATTGTAATATAGAACATATTAGTATCGTATTAAGTAATTAGTATTGATCAGGGATGCAACCCCCGATGATATTTTTTACAACCGTGTGTTATGTGTGATACCACTCTAGATTTCACTCCACCTACACCTGACCAACTTAGCAGCTTGCTATCTGGTTATGCTGTGGAGTCTTTGCTATCAACTGGAATTAATGGTACTATTTATTTGGCACACCAAGTGTCTCTGGACCGTAAAATTGCTATCAAGGTGTTACCCGCGAAAGACGCAGCTTTGGCTGTAGCATTTGAGTCTGAAGCCAAGATCATGGCGAGATTCAATGACCCTAATCTCGTGAAGGTTTTTGATTTTGGCATAGTGCATGACATCCTCTTCATCATCATGGAGTATATTTCCGGCCAATCTTTGAGTGAAAAAACCCTTGGTCATCACGTGGACCAAAAGGAAAGTGCTCGTATCATGGTAGACGTGTGCCATGGCCTCCACCACGCGCACCAAACAGGTATTGTTCACCAAGCGCTTCAACCAAAGAATATACTCATCACTCAAAAGACCCATCCTAAGATCGTTGGTTTTGGTCTTACTAAGCTTTTTGTTGACCGCGCAGAACAATTAACAAACCCCTACTCTGCACCTGAAGTCCATCAAACCAATAATAAGGTTGATCACAGAGCTGACATATACTCAGCTGGATTAATTCTCTACAATTTAGTCGTGGGGTGCCTACCAAACGAACCCTACTCTCCCCCCTCATCTATCAGAAATAGCTGTATTGATCTCGATGCCATCATTTTCAAATCCATTCAACCTGATCCAAAGCGTCGATACACTAGTGCAAAGGAAATGGCCATAGATCTCGAAAAAATGATCGCAAAATTGAGTGTATCAACTTCTCCAGTGCGTATCAAAACTCTTGTAACCTCTGTTCCCGCACAAGCCAGACCTCTGGCTAAGCCAGTCCCAACCCTTGCCTCATCCTCCAGTAAATCGGCTGTAACAGCGTCATTCATCATAATTGCGGTCATGCTAGGAATCATCATTACAGTTGCGAATATAAATTCACAGCCTCCCAGTAATAAGAAAACAACAACAAAGGAGTACGCTCCAACCATCGCCGAAGAACCTCGAGCCACCCCATACATACCAAAACCTCGGCTTGATAGACAACAACAGCCACGCAAATCATCAGTTAAAATAACACCCTCACTGGCATCCAAGCCTAAGCCGCCTAATAAGCCCGTCAATGGTAGGCCGGAGAATGTAAAGCCCCCGGTCGTCCCCAGCCCACAAATTGTAGACGAGACCCCCAAACCACCTGAATTTGATCGAGAGAAATGGCTCCTCGGAACACGATACTTTATCCATAAAAGAGGTGCAAGCACACTAGCCGATTATGATGAGGCTATTTTAAAAAACATCAATAGGTTCGAACGTAAAGTGAAACGGTCAATTAGAAAAATGGACCGCGACATGCGAAAACCCGCAGAAGTTGCAGCAGAAAAAACATTCCAACTACTACGCAATCTGAAGCACTTGCCGAACGAAAGGCCAGAAGAGATTCCTGATCTGGTTCATGAAATGTATGGCGAGGCACTCGATGGCCAATTAAAGGTCAACGCCAATTTCTTAGATGACTTCCAGAGTCTAAGAATGATCTACACACAAACACTCAATAAAAAAATCTCTATTCTGAGAAGCGAAGGTAATGAAGAACACGCCGATGCATTGGCCAATGAAATAAAAGCTTCGCAGCAAAATATCCAAGGCTTTATCATGATATTACGCGAACATGATATCAAGCTGTAACAAAGCGCCACGCATACCTGATAAACACCGAGCACTCTCAACATCTGAGCTCATTGCTATGATGGGTTAATCAATCAAACGCGTCTGACTTAAAAATAGGTATTTAAGATAACAAAAAGTAGCGTTCTCGCAAAGCCGCTCCATATTGGCTTCGTGTCCGCGAAGAAGAATTCCAATCAAACCAAACAAACAGCTACCCCTGCGGTCATCAAAGTACGCGGTGCTCGCCAGCACAATCTGCAAGATCTTGATCTAGATATACCCTTGAACCAGATGACCGTTATCACCGGACCATCAGGATCTGGTAAGTCGTCACTCGCGTTTCACACGCTTTACGCCGAAGGGCAACGTCGCTATGTCGAGACATTTTCCCCTTATGTGCGCCAGTTTCTTGATCGCATGGATAAGCCCGCGGTAGACCGCATCGATGGCATACCCCCTGCCATCGCTGTTGAACAAAAAAACACCATTCGCACCACACGTTCAACCGTAGGCACACTCACCGAGCTCAACGATTACCTCAAAATCCTCTTTCCTCATCTGGCCAAGGCATATGACCCACGCACCGGTGAAGAAATATCCCCAGACACATCAGATAGTATTGTAGAGTGGTGCAACCGCACTTTAACAGACGATACCACTATGGTGCTTTTCCCTGCCTATTTATCTGCAGATACCCCCACATCAGATATCCTCCCTCTGCTAAACCAACAAGGATACGTGCGCGTATGGCAAAAAGGCGAAATCATTCGCACCGATGACAAAAAAGCATCACTCAGTGGAACAAAAGATCTCTATGTCGTTCAAGATCGCATCAAAATCAGCAAAAGAAACCAAAATCGGCTCAGGGAGGCACTTGAAAAAGCACTCGAAATAGGACGGGGACACTGTGCTTTGTTAGATAAATCCAATAAACCTGTCCGATTTTCTGCACATTGGATCAATCCTAAAACTGGCTTCACCTTACGCCCGCCAACAGCATCGCTATTTTCCTTTAATTCTCCAGTCGGTGCCTGTAGCTCCTGCCGAGGATTTGGTAAGACAATAGGCACGGATCTAACGAAAGCGATTCCAAATCCATCGCTTTCAATCAAGCAAGGTTGTGTTCAACCTTTCACCACAGCACGAGGTGCTGAATGCCAGCGCGACTTATTACGTGCAGCCCAACAGTCTAATATAGATATTAATACCCCCTACAGTGAACTTGAGACACATGAACGCCACTGGCTTCTAGAGGGAGAGCACGACAACCCCGAAGATGCATGGGAGAATGGTGAATGGTATGGTGTACGTGGTTTTTTTGACTGGCTAGAAAGCAAATCATATAAAATGCATGTCCGCGTCTTTCTCTCGCGTTACCGCGCTTACACAGACTGCTCTGAGTGCCAAGGAACTCGCCTCCAGCCTCATGCATTGTGTTTTAAAATTGACGGGGAAACGCTCCCAGATCTCTGGCGCATGCCCATCAACGAGTTACGGAATTGGTTTTCTAAAATACAACCTAACCAATCCAAGTTTAACAGCTCACTTGGTCATGCAATTATTGAAATCACATCACGTCTCCATTACCTATGCGAAGTCGGGCTCACCTATCTTACTCTGGACCGACCTGCTAATACCCTATCAGGGGGAGAAATAGAGAGAGTCAACCTCACGACTTGCTTGGGTGCAGCGCTAACCAACACCTTGTTCGTGTTAGATGAGCCAACCGTCGGTCTACACCAGAGAGATGTAGAACAACTCATCAACGTGATGCATGATCTCCGAGATAAAGGAAACACCGTGGTAGTGGTTGAACACGAGGAATCTGTCATGCGCGCTACCGACCATATCATTGATCTCGGCCCTGCCGCAGGTGAGCAAGGTGGCAATATTGTGGCAGAGGTTTCTGGCCGCCAAGCACAGCAAAAAACGATTACCAAAAAATTTCCTGATTCAAAAACACTTCCATTCCTATCTGGAAAAGTTCGCATTGAACCGCCAAAAAGTCGTAGATCAGCAAAACATTACCTAGAGATCACAGGAGCGAGCCAAAACAATATAAGCAACCTAGATATCGTTCTCCCTCTCGGTATCATCAACTGTCTTACAGGTGTCTCTGGCTCAGGTAAATCAACACTTGCCTATGATATTATCTACCTGAATCTGGCTAAACAACTTGACCTCGCAGCCACTGATGAGGCTGCGACTATCAAGTCACTTAATGGTGCAGAACATATCAGCACGGTGGAACTCATCGATCAATCGCCTCTCACCCGCACGCCACGCTCAACACCTGCAGTTCACTCTGGTGCATTCGATGCTATTAGGCAGCTCTTTTCTGCCACTCCTGATGCCACCGCTCAGAACCTAACACCTGGGTATTTTTCTTTTAACTCAGGATCAGGGCGCTGCCAACGATGCCTCGGCAACGGCTATGAAAAAGTAGAAATGCAATTCCTCTCTGATCTCTATATTACATGCCCAGAGTGCGAAGGAAAACGTTACACAACAAACGCACTCAAAATAAATTACCGCGGCAAAAATATTGCGGAGATCTTGACCATGACCATCACCGAAGCCGTTGAGATGGCGACCAGCATCGAAACCTCGTCTAAGGAACAACGTTTGCTTAAGAAGATCACCACTAGCCTACAGCCGCTGATCGATGTTGGACTCGGCTACCTCAGGCTCGGACAACCATTGAACACCCTATCCGGCGGAGAATCTCAACGGCTCAAACTCTGTAAGCTCCTGGCGAATAGCTCTAAGTCTGATTCACGTCTACTTATCCTCGATGAACCAACCACAGGTTTACATTTTGTTGATATCGAAAATCTCCTTAAAGTGTTCCACCGCCTAACCGAAGCAGGGCATACTCTATTAGTCATCGAACACAACCTTGACGTAATTCGTACAGCAGACCACATCATCGATCTTGGACCCGGTCCGGGTAAAGATGGCGGGGAAATCGTCTTCACTGGAACACCAGAAAAAATACTATCAACAAAAACAGAAACTGCAAAAGCACTCAGATCCGCTCCAATCCCACAAAAAACAACTCGGGCACACACCAGCAGAAACTCTTCAAATCATGCTATCCAAATTTCTGGAGCAAGAGAGCATAACCTAAAAGATATCTCAGTGGACATACCGCGCGATGAACTCGTCGTTGTAACAGGATTGTCTGGATCTGGGAAATCAACTCTCGCATTCGATATCGTTTTTGCTGAGGGACAGAGGCGCTTTCTTGATTCGATGTCACCCTATGCGCGGCAGTTTGCTGGTCAGTTAGAAAAGCCTGATGTTGATCGTATTATTGGACTGCCACCAACAGTGGCTATTGAACAACGCGTCTCGCGAGGAGGAGGCAAATCCACCACCGGAACCATAACAGAAATTTATCATTTCCTTCGCCTGCTCTATGCGAAACTCGGCATCCAGCACTGCCCCGAATCAGGCGAAGCCGTTGTTTCCCAGACTCCTGAGGCAATCAAAAAACAAATCAAAATACTTCATAAAAAAAATAAAAATTTACTCGTTCTCGCCCCTCTCATTAGAGCTCGCAAAGGGTACCATACCGACGTCGCTGCCGCAGCTGCAAAAAAAGGAATCAAAGAATTGTTAGTCGATGGATCACTCACAGGAACTGCAGACTTCCAGCCGCTAAAACGCTACCAGCCGCACGATATTTTTGCCGTTTGCCAATCCGTTGATCAGGCCTTGATTCTGGGCAAGGGTAACTGTAATGCCATTCCTTATTCACAAGCTAAAAATTACCAGTCACAAATACTCAGCTTCAACACTGCCCGTGTATCTGCTGTGACTGGAAAATCCTTCGAGGAGCTTGATCCACACCACTTTTCATTCAACTCACATCGTGGCTGGTGCCCTGAATGCCGTGGCTATGGCACAGTAGCGGCAAGCTCTGGGCGCTCTATCAAACCCAATCAATTTAACTCCGAACTCGAGGCCGAGATCCAAGAGGAACTCATCCATTCAAAACTCAAAACTGAATGTTCATCGCTCCCATGCCCAAGTTGTAATGGAACTCGATTACGCGAAGAATCAAGGCATGTGCTAATTCACGGCTATCCTATTCACGCGATCAATCAACTGTCTGTTTTGAATGCTATCGAGGCTCTTGAAAAGTGGACCTTTCACGGCAGGGAAAATATCATCGCGCGCGACATTCTTCCCGAAATTATTCAGCGACTCTATTTTCTTAATCATGTCGGTCTCGGATACCTCCAGCTTGATCGTTCAGCCGACACCCTCTCAGGCGGAGAGTCTCAGAGAATTCGACTTGCTGCGCAGCTCGGCAGCAACCTAAGGGGGGTTCTCTATGTGCTCGATGAACCGACCATAGGCTTACACCCAAGAGACAATATCAAGTTGCTCGACACTCTGGAATCTCTTAAAAACCGCGGTAATTCGCTGCTAGTTGTTGAACATGATGATGAAACCATTTCACGTGCAAACACGCTAATTGAGTTAGGCCCAGGGGCAGGCACAGAGGGGGGACAGATCATAAGTTCTAAACTTCAAAAGCTAAACATCGCGACAGAATATCATCGCAGGTCCTTACCCAAAAGCACTTCGAAGGACGGCTGGCTTCGCGTAAACGGATGCAGTGCAAACAACCTGAAAAGAATTAATGCCCGTATCCCACTAGGTCGTCTTACAGTACTCACAGGCGTATCCGGCTGTGGGAAATCATCCCTCATGCGGGGCTGTCTCAACAAAGCCGCCGGCTCCAAGAACGACACTCAAAACAATGCCTACAAATCCATTAAAGGATTTGAAAATATAAAACATTGCTTTGAAGTCGACCAAACCCCTATCGGTAAAACCTCTCGCTCCTGTCCGGCTACTTACGTGAAAATATTTGATACTATTC
The DNA here is from genome assembly GCA_003527555.1 of Verrucomicrobiales bacterium. Classification (GTDB taxonomy): domain Bacteria; phylum Verrucomicrobiota; class Verrucomicrobiia; order Verrucomicrobiales; family Akkermansiaceae; genus Oceaniferula. The sequence goes on from DPWT01000203.1 coordinate 17,744, forward strand.
GCCAACTCTTCGCGCAATTACCTGATGCCCGAGTTCGCGGCTACACCGCATCACGCTTCTCTTTCAACAACATAGATGGGCAGTGCCCAGAATGTAAAGGCAACGGCCGAATCAAATTAGAGATGGACTTCCTACCCACTACTTGGATTCCCTGCGAGGCATGCCGCGAAATGCGCTACAACCAGCCAACTCTTGACGTCCGCTACAGTGGCAAAAATATCGGTGAGGTTCTTAAAATGAGTATTCGTGAAGCCACCGAATTCTTCTCATCTCAACCAAAGCTCCATCGAACTCTGAAACTACTGAACGATACCGGACTTGGTTACCTTCAACTGGGGCAACCATCTCCAACTGTCTCTGGTGGCGAGGCACAGCGAATTAAACTTGTATCAGAACTTACCAAAGGACGAAAAACCGTGCGTAAAGGGGCGGGTCAAAAAAACCACCTCTATCTAATTGAAGAACCGAGTATTGGGCTGCACCAGCAAGATGTAGATAAACTCATTATTGTTCTCCATCGCCTTGTAGACGAGGGTCACACCGTGGTAGTTATCGAGCATCACACTGCCATTATGGCACAAGCCGACTACATCATCGATATCGGTCCAGAAGCAGGAGAAAAAGGTGGTGAAATCGTTACTCAAGGAACGCCCGAACACGTTGCAAAGTCAAAAACTTCTCGTACCGCACCATTTTTACGGCAGCAACTACAAAACCAATAATCTCAACTCAGCAAGCACTCCTTCCGAGAGCTTAATACGAGTGCCCCACTGCACTGATAGAGCATATTAAGGAATCTAAGAGCACATAAAAATCGTCCAGAGTAAAACCATGAATACCATTTCTTTGATGGCTGGCTCATGTCGATCACTAACCTAACATGTCACCTAATGAAAATGGAGAACTAAGAAGAAATTCTTTGGATGACATTCGGCGACTTCCATCAACTTGTACCTGATCCACACGCAATGCATTCTTCCCACAAGCAATTACAAGTCGGTCACCTACCGATAAGATCTCTCCAGGCTTACTTGTTCTATTGAAATGATCAATCACCTCGGTGTGCGGGAAAATTTTCAACCGCTTTTTTCGACCCTTATGCCTGCCTGATGTCTCAGTGAATACCGTGAATGTCCCCGGCCATGGATCATAAGCACATATACGCCTCTGGATATGATCCGCAGACAGCGACCAGTCAAGCTCCCCATCGCAGCGCATCAGCTTGGGAATATAGCTCACTTGTGATTCATCTTGCTGTATGCGTGGCGCATTGCCACTGGCAACTAATTCGATAGCTTCTAATAGTAATTCAGGTGATATTTCAGCAAGACGTTCGTGCAACTCTCCTCCAGTTTCACCATCCCCTATGGGTATTTCTTTTTTGATGATGATATCGCCGGCATCAAGCGCCTTGATGACATGCATAACAGTAATTCCGGTGGTTGAATCTCCCGCATCAATTGCTGCCTGAATACAGGCTGCACCTCGGTATTTTGGCAGTAAAGAGGCATGTAGATTGATGAAAGCGAGCGGCGGGATATCGAGCAACTTCTGGCTAAGTATTTGGCCGTATGCCATTACTACAACAATATCAGGCTTTAAATCAGATAACTTGGTTACAAATTCTTGATCACGTGCATTCTTAGGTTGTATAACTTCAATACCATACTCGATCGCTTTCTGTTTGATTCTTGGGGGCGTCAACACCTGTTTGCGACCCACAGGTTTATCAGGTTGGGTCACCAAAGCGATTAAACCATTACTTACCAAACCTAAAAAAGATGGGATCGCGATATCTCCTGTTCCCATGAAAACAATACGTAGCTTGGACATACCTTGTTGTTTAAACTCCTATCATTAAATACCAAGCCTGAATCACGATCATCATTAACACGCCCTACCCGCAATAATTGTAAATCCCCTTAATACATATATTTTACAGCTAGATTATCTCACAATTTGTACAACAATGTGTTACGTTACCTTTGAATAAGCAACACATCCTCATTTCGCCGAAACATTGGCCATTTATTACTGTTAAATGCATATGCCCAACAAAACTACTATTCTTGCCATCATCACTCTAATTCTGGCTGTCGTGGCAGGATTCATGATTTCGGCAACTCAAGAGGTCGAGCGGTATTCTAATGACACAGAAGTGGTAATCAATTCTATTAAAGAACCACCACCAGAACCTAACAGGTCGATTGCTCGCGCAGGGGCCCGTGGCAATGACGGAGGATTTATCGAAGCGTTTCCACCATTCGCACTGCCAAATGAGCGCATTGCGGTGTTCAAGTCAGACAAGGACTATCGAAATTTCCTCACAAGTCTGAAGGATCAGAATTTCAAGTTGTTGGGAGCATCTGATCGGTTGCGCGCAATACACTTCGGTTTTAGCCCGGGCGCCAAGCTTGACGGGATTGATGGTGCTGAAGTTGGCTATAACTTCCTGGTGGCTATCCCAGCACCACCTGATGCATCTGCCCAAGCGGGAGCATCGGGCTTCGGCAGGAATGCACTGAGTTGGCTAGGAGTGAATGAGGACAACTCGCAATGGGGTAAGGGAGTCACCGTTGCTGTGCTTGATTCCGGAGTCAATAGCCACCTTGCACTAGATCAACAAAAAGGTAAGGTCCATCAGATTGAGTTAACTGAGCTGACGGCTGACTCACAGCTAGGTCACGGCACTGCGGTGGCATCAATCGTTTCAGGCGACCACCCGCTCACACCAGGAGTCGCTCCAGCCTCTGATATTTTATCAGTCCGGATCACAAATGATTCAGGTAGCTCGGACTCTTTTACCCTCGCCGACGGAATCACCCAGGCCGTGGACGCAGGTGCAAAAGTCATTAACATCTCAATGGGCTCCTACGGCGACAGTAATATTGTTAGAAGTGCTGTGAAATACGCACAATCGAATGGGGTGGTGATCGTCGCATCATCCGGCAACTCCGGGCTGGAAACAGTTACCTACCCAGCGGCCTACGAGGGAGTCATTGCCGTGGGCGCGGTAGAGGCGAAGGGGGAACACCTAGAATTTTCCAACACTGGGGAGAACCTAGGCATCACAGCGCCCGGCTACTCTGTAAATGCAGCTTGGGGTGAGGAGCAACTGACGCAGTTCTCTGGCACATCTGCCAGCGCTCCCTTTATCAGCGGCGCCATTGCCGCCACGATGACGGAAAAAAACCTCACAGCTACACAAGCGGCTGACCTTGTGCTAAAAAATGCAAACGACTCCGGATTGCCTGGCACCGATGATGCCTACGGCACGGGTATTCTTGATTTAGGTCGGATCATGCATAGCGGCACACCAGGAATTTACGATGCCGCCATAGCCAGCCAAGTGCTCGTGTCTCCGACGATTACCTCTCCCCTACCCCAGGTGTTGGTCACTGTGCAAAATCGTGGTACTGAGACACTCATCAACTCGCCACTGACAATCAATAGTCCTTCCGGCACACAATTAATCAATATCAGTAGCCTCGCACCAGGTGCTATTCAGACTTATCCCGTGTCCGTTCTGCTGCCTAACAACGAAACACAAGTAACCGTCAGCTCATCCGTGCAGACCACTGAGAGAGATAGTAACGCGACAAATAACAACCGCAGCGATGGCTTTGTCAAGCAGGCCCCCTAATCCTCATCATCCGCTTTGTCCTTGAGTTCAGCAAGCACATCGGACATGTCGCGGAGTTCCTCCCACACATATTCGCGAACATAAACGGGTGCCTCCTGTCGCACAGCGAGCGCGAGACAATCACTTGGACGAGCATCGATTTCGACGACCTTACGTTCCATGATTTCGTTTTCGGCAGCCACATAAAGTCGGGCATAGAACACCTCTCCATCCACCTTGACGATAACTGCTTTCTCAACCTGCGCACCAAACGCACCAAGCATTTGTGAAAAAAGATCGTGCGTGAGCGGACGTGGCGGCTTAACACCAGACATCACCGCATTGATCGAGGCTCCGATCGTAGGCTCGATATAAAACACAATCACTTTCTCCCCATTACCAAGAAAAACGGCACAGCCCGCAGACGTAGGCATCAGTGCAACGGGTTCCACTCTTACATGATCTTTCATTTTCTGAGGTTTAGGGTTTACCACCATTGGGCTGATCAAGGAATCTACGTGAGACTTGCACGTATTTGTCTGCCCATTTTCTTATGCCTGCCTGGTCATCCAGCGACAGGGTTTTAACGATCTTGCCGGGACTTCCTAACACCAACGAGCCAGGCGGAATTTCCATTCCTCCGGTAACGAGTGTCTGAGCACCGATGATGCTCCGCTCGCCAATGATTGCTCCATCAAGAATACAGGCACCCATACCCACCAATACTTCATCCTTAATCGTGCAGGCATGCATAATGGCGCTATGGCCAATGGTGACTAATTCACCAACATAAACACCATAGTCGTCCGAGAGATGTAAACATGCATTGTCCTGCACATTGGAATTTGGCCCAATGACGATCTCATTGATATCTCCGCGTAACGTGGTGTTATACCAAATACTGGAGTTCTCACCCACACTGACACGGCCAATGAGATCTGCACTTGCAGCCACATATGCCGAGTGGTGGATTTGTGGGCTATACTCGCTAAATGTCTCAATCGCCATGAATTTAAGCATAGTGAAGTTTTCACAAGTTGCAATCCCCCGCATGCTGTGGCACACTTTCCTTATGCTGCAGAACATTGCAGCATACAACACTCATATCCTCTATGCAGAAATTTTACATGCTAATGGCACTCATTGTGTTTTGCTATGCTCTCAGAGCCTGCAGAACCTCATGGCTGCGAAAGATGGGTGCACTTTTGATGCTATTATCATCTGGGCTGTGTATTTATTTCTTAACCGATGGTATCTTATGGGGTCTGCTCGCAATGCTAGCGTGGTTTTTTCTGCCATGGGTGGAACTCCTCACCCGTATTCGCAAGTTGCGTATGCCTGTGGAAAACAAACTGCAGGATAAGATGCGCACCAGCCATACTGCCTTTCCAAGCGCTAGCAAGCATCTGCAAAATTTAGATCACCTCGGATACGAGCACATCCACGACTGCGGCTGGAACCTTGGTGGTATGGAGCAAGTCTACCAGCTGTTCTGGAATGCAGAAACAAGATCAGTCGTCTCCCTCTGTCTGTGTGAGCAGTCAAATGTTACCTTTTCCTATCTTACTGTGACCTCACGCGACATCACCAATGGTGTCTGGCGCACGACCAACTTCCCATTTTCGCCGACCCTGAAGCCCAACCCCGGCGTCCACTGGAATCAGATCAGTTGCGCAAATGAATGCGCAATCAATTTACTTAAAAGTCACTGCCATTTCCTACTCAAACAAGGTTTTGTAGATGACGATCTTGCTATCCCAGACCCAGATCATCTGGAGCAAGAAATCGAGCAAGAAATGAAGCGCCAGATTGACCACAACCTACAACGTGGAGTCATAAGCCTAACAGGCGACGGAAATTTCCGCTACACGATCCGAGGGTTGTTCTTCTTATGGCGCCAGTTCGTGCGCGATATGATTAGACTTTGTTGATAGGGAAAATTCCCCAGATGTAGATAGTGCATATGATACTGCAATATAAGAGGTTTACATCACACAGCTAGGCTTAACTTAGGTATACATTTTATTGTAATACTCGTCCGCCATCCGGTCAGAGTCAAAGAAAGGCACAACATCATTCATGCTATTGAGGACAAGCTGCCACCAGTCGTCTGGACGATCATAGTAAGCAGGTAACACTTCAGTTTCCAGCACCTGATAAAACCCTAACATATCGTAATGGTCACGCGCCTCTTCAGAGAGTTTTGGATCAGCTTCAGGTATGAGATAAGAATTATGACCATGCTGAGAAAACTCACAAACCCAACCATCGTAAGTAGAGAAGTTAACACTCGCATTCATTGCTGCAGTCATGCCAGATGTGCCAGATGCCTCGCGGGTGACCACCGGGTTGTTAAGCCACATGTCTGAGCCATCCTTGAGTAGTTTTGAAAGTGACAGTTCGTAGCCCACGAGAACGGCAGCGTTGGAATACTTTTTCGTCAAGTTGATCAGTTTATTGAACATATCGACAGCACCGTAGTCCTTAGGGAATGGTTTACCTGCCCAGATGATTTGCACCGGGCGCTCTGAATCATTGAGCATTGCCTCGAACCTCTCGAGATCACGTGCGATCAAATCCGCCCGCTTGTAGCCGGCGAAGCGACGTGCCCACACGATCGTAAGGTAGTCCGGATCGAATAATCTACCTGTTTGGTCGGCAACCTCCTTGAACAAGAGTTTTTTCAACTCACGCTTACGCCATGCCAGTGCCTTCTTATCGTTGGCAACACGGGCATCCTCTAGCTGTCCATCAACCCAGTATTTTTTGTTCTGGGCGTTCGTGACGTGGTCGATCTCGCAGATTCCATCGTATCCTTTCCACATATCGCGTGAGACCTCACCATGCAGCTTGGACACTGCATTGGACTTATGGCTGAGACGAAGCGCAGCAAGCGAATGGTTGAACTCATCACCCTCTACACCGCAGACTTCTCGCGCCTCGTCCATCGACAGGCCATTGAAGAATGTAAAGCGGTGCAAAAGCTCAAAATCAGATTTTTCATTACCTGCTTCCACGGGTGTGTGAGTGGTGAAGACAAAACGCTTTTTCACCTCATCAAGATTACCATACTTCCCATAAACATGGAATGCCGCGGACAGGGCGTGCGCCTCATTCAGATGCCAAACGTCTGGGTCCACGCCCAGCTCATCGAGAAGTTTCGCCCCACCAACTCCCAACAAGATATACTGAGCAATACGAGTGAGAACATCGGAATCATAAAGGCGATGAGAAATCGTACGAGACATGTGATCGTTTTCATCAACATCGGTCGTCAGTAAAAACATGGGAGCAGAACCAAAGGTATCTGCAGGTAAATACATTACCTTTACCCACACGTCATGGTCATGAATTTTTATCGTGTATTTGATGCCGGTTTCCTCCAGAAAATGGTAATTTTTCTTACGTTGCTGCACAGCCATCTCACGGTTCTCCCCTCGTGCCTGATTATAGTAACCGTATGTCCAAAGGATACCTATGCCGATCAGGTTCTGTTTAAGGTCATAAGCACTGCGCATGTGAGAACCGGCAAGAAAACCGAGGCCGCCAGAATAGATCTTAAGCGTCTGGTCAATCGCAAATTCTGAGCTGAAATAAGCGACACTTTTAGAATACTTAGGATCGATCTCGAAGGGATGCTTGAAGGGCTCTGGTAAAAAACTCATAAAGTGGGTATTTGGGTGAAATGTGAATAGGGTATTTACGGGGTTTGAATAGTGGCAGCACCGGCTTTCGCCAAGGTGCTTTTGTGTCTTATTCTTACTTGTGTTAACCATCCATACAAGGAAGGTTACACTGATTATAAGTTATTGTAAAAAATTCCCTACGGGTAAGTGGCACTGGATGCATCCGATCAAGTCACTCACCCTCATCTATATGGTGCTGATGCTCATCGCTGCCTCTTGTTTGGACCAGCTTATCCACCAGCAACCCGCATCCGGATACACCAAAGAAATCGATAGAGCAGGTCATAATGATCTCTATATTATCGCAAGCGATGAAATCCTGGAAGCTATCGAACGCTTGCGCAAAGAGCATCTTAATGCCGAGTGAATTATCTCAAAGCCTCACATCAAAAAAATCCAGCATCACGGCACGGTAAACCTGCCGCTTGAACTCTGGCAACCACTTCAACTTGAAATCCTCTGGATGAATCCATTTATACCGACCAAACTCGGGGCGTTTTTGTCTTTCAAGATTAATCTCAGGAGCACCTTTCTTGAGTCGGCATAAATAATACGTCTGGATCTGACCATCGTATTTTAATTTGTTTTTCTTCACTTGGTCTGGGTAGAGATAGCTGTACCCACCACGTTTTTCCAACACCTTATAGCTATTCCAAGGCAGACCGATTTCTTCTTTCACCTCACGAGCCAGCGCCCCGATCATTTTCTCACCCATATCCACGCCGCCTTGTGGAAATTGCCAAGCGCCTTTCTTACCATGCCGCTCACATATCAATAGCTTCCCCCTTCGGTTAAGAATAAGCGAAGCAACATTAGGGCGGTAACTGGCTGGCATGACAGAGCCAGTATGATAGAGTGCAATTTTTCAATCAAGGTTTTGACGAAACTTTGTTTATCAGCGAGAGTTTCATAACTAACCACTGAAACCTATGAAATCATCACCTATATCTATTGCTTCTCTTATTTTTGGTCTTGTATTGCTTCCCATGATAGCGAGCGCTCAAAATAACACTTCCAACAAATCAGCTAGTGAAGCAACAGGGCCGAGACGATTCTGGCAAGCCAGTCTGCCGGGAGGCAATTATATTGTGGCACTCGACCGCATATCCTCTATCAGCAAGCACGATTACGTGCTAAATGGTAACCTCCGTGTTACCGAAGTTATCATCGATACCAATGGTAACGCCCTCGCACGCTTCTACTACATCATTCCTGTCACAGAGGATTCCGGCTCCAACGTCGGGGCAAGACTAACGACTAGGGGCAAAGAACTTCTTGATAAAGTCGGCGAGCGCACTGGTGTCAATGCCAACACAGCCGTCGCAAAGCAATACCCCAACACCACCCACGCCAAAACAATTGAATTTAGAATTTCCGATGAGGGAAACTTAAATAAATTATTTGGCAGCGCTAGTAACGCCTGGATTAAAGGTATAGGGAGAAAATTTTCGATCAGAAACGAATAACTACACCTTACTCGTCTTCCTCGGCTTCGTGCTTTTTTCTTGGAGTAACACCTGGAATCAGATCGAGGACACTGCCTGCGCCCTTTCGGATGATATCTACTCCCTCGCCAACTGCACCCTCAGGGTCGCCTTCAAGAATTTTGCCTGCCGCATCGACTGCCTTACTCGGTAGCTCGACGGCAGATTTATGAGCAAATTTGAGCGCCATTTTACCAGTCTCAGGAACGAGCTCGAACATTCTTTCTCCTGCAGCGGCAATCATGCGGTCCGTTAGATCCTCCTTGGGATTGTCGAGAGTGCCGGTAATGCGAAGCGGAGCCCACAACAGTCCCTTATCCCCTCGTAAAAAAACCTTAGTTTCTGCACCCGGAATATGTGAAAGTGTACCAGGCACGATTCCCACACGGAAACGACCATTTAGCGTTTCCTTGTCCACCGTGATGTTGCCCACCACACGAACCAACCCCTCACTGGCTATGACAATATCGTTGATATCGAGACGCTCACCCTCTTTCCAAAATTTAAACGTTGCCTCAGAGAGCACGAGATTACGAAACCTGCGAGTGTTGGAATACGCCGCAATGGTATCGAGTATCGGCAGAGCGGTTAGGACACCATCCGTAAGTTTTACCTTACCACGCAAAACGGTCTTTTTGCTATCAGAGAGAACTTTGAATTTAGCATTCACATTTCCCATAATGGATTTCTGCCAGTTTGGCGGCACCAATTCCTCTGCCCTAACATCGCTAAGACTACCGTATATTCCAAAATCATCACCCTCAAGCTCTCCATTTAAGCTTAAACGGCCCCGCTTATAAACCTTAGCCTTAGACTCAGTCAGAAAAATTCGTTCATTTCTCCACTTACCCCGCGCAGAAATCAGGTCAAGCTGTGATCCAAACCAATTGGTATCAATGAGTCCTCCGGTGACCAAAATATCGTAAGCACCTGCCGAGGACGAATCAATACGCACAGCAAGATCTCTAGCACGCAGGCCACCCGCTGGCGTCTTCAGATTGATGTCTGCACTGGCAACTTCGATAGAATCAAACTCCACTCGGTCAGGAAGCCAACCAGATAACAAACCGGGTTCATTAGATGATAAAATTGCAGTGGCGTTGTCCTCATCAGCTTTGTTGGCGTCACCTTCCTCATTCGGGAAGGTGTTTATAAGCAAATTAAGCTGATTAATACGAACGTCTGAAACCTCCCAAACCCCACGGCTAATACCACCAAGACCAATTTTTGCTTGGACGCCATCTGCTTTTATTGCCCGAACATTTTGCCCGTTTTCCGATATAAATCCATCCGTACGAGCATCCATTCCCTGCCACTCAAACAGCTCAAAATGAGCGTCCGCACTCAAGGCACTACCAACAGTATCACTGACGAAAATACGAAAATCATCGCTATGCATATACGACCTCAACCAAGAATAAACACCAAATCCTGTAAGAATCACACCCACGAGGAGTATTAATAAGATGCGCAAAACCCATTTACCAGCACGTGAACTCTTCTTGCCGCCACGTGTGGATTTCCTGCTTTGCGATCTCCTCGACATAAAAAACAATCTAATAGAAACTGTTAAATCTACAAGTTTTCTTCTCGTATTATAACGCAACTTTTCATACATACTCTTGTTGCACACCCTTACAACCACTACTACTCGTGCTAGAACTTAAAGACGTCTGTTTCGCAATCCAAAAAGATGGGGAACCACTGAATCTAATTGACGAGGTTTCCTTAAAAGTACCGCGCGGACATTTCATGGCCATCGTTGGCCCTTCTGGATGCGGCAAAACCACGCTCCTAAAAACCATAGCCGGCCTCAACGAAGAGTCAGGGGGTGATTTGATTTGGGACGGTAGAAACCTCGCGCAAGAAAAAGACTTTGATCCTGCTGAAATTGGATATGTCCCTCAGTTTTCCATTGCTTATGATCAATTGACGGTAGACGAATCAATTGAATCTGCCACACGGCTAAGGGTGAAAATTAAGAATTTTAAGGAGCTAGATAATCGTATTGATCGTATCTTAGAAGAAACTGGACTTGCACCCCTTGCCGATCGTCCTGTGCAAGTGCTATCAGGTGGGCAAAAACGCCGACTCGGCCTAGCCATGGAGTTAGTGACTAGTCCTCACTTGTTACTTTGTGACGAAGTCACCTCTGGGCTCGATCCACGCTCAGAACGGGATATCGTAAGCCTGCTGCACCAGCTGTCCCGCACCGACGGGCGTACTGTGATTTCAGTCACCCACTCGCTAGCTCACCTAGAGCTGTATGATTCCATTTTGGTGCTGCACGAGGGCCGCGTGGCCTACCACGGCCCCCCGGAAGGCCTAACTCATTACTTTTCCGTGGATGATATGGAAGAGGTCTATCCACAACTCGCAAAACAACGCTCTGAGAAATGGCAACAATCATGGCTTAAGCATAGAGATGCTTATTACAAAAAACTCAACAACCGCCGTGACGATCTGATCAAAAAAGGAGAGCTTTCTGTGCCTGCGGAGGTCACAGCGAAGGGTAATGAATCCGAACAAACAAACACGGAATCAGCATTACTAGAAGATCCTGACGCATCGCAACAAATCATGCGCGAAGCAGCCGAGCTAGTGCGCACGCCAAGTGTCGTGAGTCAGTTTTCGACTTTACTGAGCAGGCGCTGGAAAATTTTCTTTCGCGACAAAGGCCAAGTGTTTCTGCAACTCGCAATTCTCGTTTGTTTTCCTGTTTTAGTTGCCCTTTTTAGTGAACGAGGGAATGAGAATGTTAAAAAGTTCTCTGGTATTGACGAAGGCACGATTCACCGAATAGAGGAAGGCATCGAGGTTAACCAAAGTTACCTCAGCGTTGGCTCCGCGGTCTCCGGAATCGTAATGTTCCAAGTAGTGCTGCTATCATTGATGGGCTCTAACAACTCAGCCCGAGAAGTAGCTGGTGAACGCATGATCTACGAGAAAGAAAAATTCGGCGGAATCCGACCGAGTGCCTATCTCGGAAGTAAGGTTGTTTTCCTAGGCAGCCTGATTCTCATCCAATCATTATGGATGGCCATTTTCGTACAACAATTTTGGAAGTTCCCCGATGGCAGTGAAAGCGGATTTCTAGACCACACGGTGTTTTTAGTATTAGTCAATGGAGCCATGACTTTTATTTGCCTCGGTATATCATCACTGATGAAAACCGCGGAGCAATCCTCGCTTCTTTCCATTTATCTCGTAGGATTTCAACTCCCTCTCTCAGGTGCCGTGCTTGCACTACCAGAGACTATCGAACCACTAAGTCGTCCATTCATTTCTGCCTACTGGGCATGGTCAGGGAGCATTGACTCCATGAACCCAACCTACCGCAATGCCATTGATGCCGTAACGGAGACTTCCTTTCAGCCTGCCACCTCATGTCAGTATTTACTGATTATTCATATCGCCGTTGGCCTGATCGCATCCTACATAGGCCTCAAACGCCATCACTGGGACTAAAAATTCATCACACAATAATCATTATTCAATAATTCTTTATGTCTCGTAGATCTCGATCCTCAACAGATAAAAAAAGTAAATTCACGGCCTACATCATCGTAGCTCTAGCAGTGATTGGAGCACTTGTAGCAGGGAAATACTTTCTCGATAAACGTGCCCAACACTTCTCTGAACTCACAGAACTACCCGTGACAGACATCCAAAGTGGAGGCACCTCCCTGAGCGGCAATGTTTACAAAGTAACCGGTGAAATCTCTGAACGAAGAATCCTGCCTAATGACGGTGGTATTTTACTGAGTGTCGTCAGCACTCAGGGCGAAAGAAAATCCAGTCCAGTTCCCATATACATTCCGAAAGGTATTGAAAAAATTAATTTAGAACGAAATCACGGCTACACGTTTAAAGTAGAAATCAATCGCGAGGGCTTACCAGTTGCTTTGGACATCAAAGCGCAGTAAAATAATCAAAAGTAATTCAGATTTAAATCGATGAAAAAAAATACGTACATTCTTATTGCGACATTTACAGGTATAGCACTCAACGCTCATGGACAAGTTTATGATCCAGGCAATGGCGGCGGTGCAGCAAAATCACCAACACCCAAATCTACAGGTGGCGATACCAACATCGTCAACCAGAAAAAAGACTCGAAGTCTCCATACGGTAGTGAGGTGCCATTTATTGACCCCACACAAGAAACGGTCACTTTAATGGGGCACACATTCAATTTGGGTGACAACCGCCTCGGTGGCCAGTTCGAGGCTTTCTTGGCTGACTCTCCCAATGAATCCAAGGAAGCGCAGTCATACCGAAATACGATTAACGCCATACTAGACGCTGTATCACCACATACAAAAGGGATTTCTACATCCCAGAAGCTGCGCAACGGGTTCGCTCTTCTGCCACGCGCTGCATCATATCCTGGTGATGGGAAAATCTGCGACTCTCTCTCAAATGCCATATACGCGGCTATGCTATCAAAGGGTTCAGTTCGCAACTCAAAGGAGTACATTTCCAACCTTGAGAAAGAAAAGAAACGCTTAATCTACAATGCGGATGTCGTTTCAAAAAAGAAAAGTCTCGTAGAGGGAACACCTGCTGCAAAAGGTGGTAAAAATGGCAAAAAGAAATCAACCAGTTCCGCACTCACAGCAAATTCCTATGAAGAGCAGGACATGCAAAAGCGCATCATAGAGATTGAGGCCCTAAAAAAACTCTACCAAGCAAAAGACGAGGTCAATCTCATCCAAACAAAAATTCAATATCAAGCGCTGCTCGCCCAACTCTTCGTACAGCGACGCTTTGAGCACGTGGTAATCGGAACGAGGTTTTATAACCTTATTTTCCGCGATGGTGACAGTAAAATGCGATTGAAAAAAGGGTCTGATGTTGCTAAATTTTTTGGTGAAGGACTTGGTGTTGATCCAACCGTGACGGGACTTGATTCTGCAGCCAATGAGGCCATGCGTAAAGTCACCACCTTTGTTGCTGCATTCCACAACCACATCAACCACAATGAATTACACAGCGCTTCAAAGCGATTGACCGAAGCTTACGCTATTGGTGAATTTCTCCCTGTCGTCCAGACTGTTCCATCAAATGATAGAAGAAAAATTCTAGAATATGTGCGGGATGGTTATGCTCTCGTAAAAACGATGGATGTGCGTGACTATGCACGTGCTAAAATATTGTTGGACGAACTTAAAAAGCGCTCATCCGATTTTGACTCTACAAAGGCAGAAGGCGCAATCGCAGCATACACAAGGGTATCCAATGGCCATCTGCGGGCGGCCAAAATAGCACTAATGAAGGGAGATGAAGCTAAATTCCAACAGGAATTAAAAAACGCTACATCAGTTTGGCCCACCAACCCAAAGCTTGATGAAATAGACAAGCAACTCGATACAATGATTGCTGATGGCGATGTTGGCAGAAAACTTATCAATGACTTCGACCGCTTGCTCAGCGAGAATAACTTCCGCGAGATCTTCAAGCGCCGGTTCGAGTTCATGCCAGTTGCACAAGCCGACGAAAAACGCTTTGATGCCATCAAACAAATCGTCAAAAACATCACTCGTATTGACACTACCATTCAGCTTGCAAAACAGGCATCACTCGCCGGTAATGATTTTGCCGCCTGGGAGGCTCTCGCTGAGCTACGTGACGAATTTCCAAAGGATCCTGAGCTATTGCAGCGTCTTGAAAAGTTATCTTCACGTGTTGCCGGCTTCACCGTAGCCCTATCAAAGGCCAAAGAGTTCGAGGAAAACGAGTTCAACCCACAAACAGGATCCGCTCTTGCATGGTATATGGAAGCAAAACGCATCTATCCCGATAGCAAGCACGCACTTAAGGGCATCGATCGTATGGCAGAGCGCATTTTAGCTGGTAACAGTAATGCCTCCAACAACAATCAATTCGACAATCCAGCAGAAAACGACGACTTTTAAGCTAAGCTAGATTAGCCCCTCGACAGAGCCGTAAAAAACATCCTGAAATGCCCAGAAATTATCGGTATCAAAATTGAGCTCGTTTGTTAAAGCCCATTTCAAAATCAACTCTCAGAAGAGCAGATTCTTTTGAAATGAATTCAAAAAACTAACCCTTCGTAGGGAAATCCGCTATTTGGCGAGCAAAACGAGCTTCCACAGCCTGTTTTTCTATACATCATGGTATGCCTTTGCCCTAAATAGGTGACAGTCAAATTAATGCTATTTCACCCTCTTTTACTTGCCAGAGGAGCTTTAATTTCTATTCTCCCTCCCTCCCCAGCAGCCAGAGGCGCTGGGATTTGAATTATCACCAAATCAAATCACCCACGGAACCATAACCATGAACCCCGTCATCACACCCCTCGCAGGCCTTGCAGGTCTGGGCATTGCATTCCTTATCCTGGCTAACCTACTCAAACGCCCCGGTGGCGACGGAAAGGTTAAAGCAATCGCCGAAAAGATCCATAAGGGTGCGATGGTATTTATGAAACGTGAATTCATACTTATCTCATTTTTTGCAATTATTATTGCTACGTTACTCTTCTTTTTTCAAGAGAGGGATTACGGAAAACATCAGTCTCTGGCATTTATTCTCGGGTGCCTAGCATCCTCATTCGCCGGATTCGTGGGCATGTTTACCGCAACCCGCGCCAACGTTCGCACTACTCTGGCAGCGCGAGACAATGGTCAAGCTGACGCACTAGGCGTGGCATTCTTCGGCGGCTCAGTAATGGGACTTACCGTTGCATCAATGGGGTTGATTGGCCTTGGCGGTTTGTTCTTTTTTTATAGAGATAGTCCTCACGTAGCTGAAATCATGGAAGGCTTTGCTATGGGGGCTTCACTTGTAGCACTCTTTTACCGTGTCGGTGGCGGGATCTTCACAAAGGCCGCCGATGTGGGTGCTGATCTCGTCGGCAAAGTAGAGGCCGGTATTCCCGAGGACGATCCCCGCAATCCGGGTGTAATCGCCGACAATGTGGGTGACAATGTGGGTGATGTCGCTGGCATGGGCTCTGATATTTTTGAATCCTACTGTGGCGCTCAGATTGCCACCATTGCTATCGCCGGTGCAATAGCTGCGGATACTGTTAAAAACCCTAAGCAAAGTGCCATATTCTTCGAGAAGCTGGGTATAACTGCAGACAAGGCACAAGACCTGATGTATCTGCCTCTGGCTCTCACCACCGTTGGTCTTCTGTGCTCTGTTCTCGGTATACTACTCGTAAAGATGATGTCTGCAAAAAATCCAGCCAGCGCCCTACGTATTCTGTTTACTTTTGCTCAACATGTACCAGCGCTATTTGCACCCAATTCAAGCCGCAATTATCTATGCACTTGAGCCAGTATGGGCAACAACATACGGCCTCGGCCTCGGCCTTGTTGACTGGAGTACATGGATTCTGATTGGAGGCGGTGCACTCTTTTTGGGCAACATCGCTGTCGAGTTGTTTACACATGCTGATTCGGAAGAGTAAATGATGGCCACAGTTTCGACATGCATGAGGGATGCCGATGAGCAATGAAAAGTCAACCAATTTCCAAGGTTTTGGAAGCAAAGCAGTTCACAGCGGAACCAACCATATCGGCGATGCCGTAAACACACCAATTTTCCAATCCTCAACTTACAAACTCACCGATGAACGCTATGCTGGATGGGCCGCAGGTGCACAACACACCCTTCTCTACGCCCGTCTTTCAACCGTGAACTCAGATGCGGTGGCACAAAAACTCACGGCCATGGAAGGCGGCGAAGATGCAGAAACCTTTGCTTCTGGAATGGCAGCAATTTCCACCACCTTGATGTCGCTTCTCAGTTCTGGCGACCACATCGTCGCTTCCACCGATGTCTATGGTGGCACATACGGTCTCATGACCGAAGAACTCCCTCGCTTTGGCATCGAAACGACCATGACCGATATGCGAGATCCGGCAGCCTACGAAGCAGCCATTCAACCGAACACCAAGATTCTCTACATCGAAACCCTGACCAACCCGGTCTTGAAAGTCTGCGATATTCCAGCCATGGTTGCCGTCGCAAAGCGACATAATTTGTTGTGCATTATTGACAACACCTTCGCCTCGCCTTGGGGGTGCCAACCGTTGTCAATGGGTGTTAACTTAGTGATTCATTCAACCACCAAATACCTCGGTGGCCATTCAGACATCATCGGTGGAGCTGTTGTTGGCTCAAAGGAATTAATCGCCCAAATATTCCCGCGCAAGGTCCACTTCGGCGGTTCACCAGACCCACACAGTTCCTACCTTTTGGAACGGGGCATGAGGACACTTCACGTCCGCATGCCAACGATTTGTTCCAGTGCAGCCACCCTTGCACAACGTCTTGAAGGACACCCGATGATCGAGCGTGTGAACCATCCATCACTTCCATCCCATGACGATTATGAAGTCGCTCAGCGAGTGCTACCCAAGGGCACGGGCATGATTGGATTCGTCGTCAAAGGCGGCGACGAAGCGGCCCTCAAATTCATGCGAGGCCTGTCGATCATCTACGAAGCAACAAGCCTTGGTGGAGTTGAGTCATTGGTCGAGTGCCCCTTCAACTCCAGCCATATGATGATTCCAGAAGAGGTCCGACATGCAGCTGGCTTGGTGCCCGGCTATGTTCGAATGAGCATTGGAATCGAAGACGTGGAAGACCTATGGGCAGATATCGAACGTGGATTTGCGAATGTCTGAACCCCCCATTCGAGGAATGACAAATGGATACCAGTGCGCTGATTGCGT